>CAZOOR010000031.1:0-12341 GCA_964581505.1 uncultured Hyphomicrobiales bacterium | reverse complement strand
GGTTGCATAATGACAATAATACTGTCATTGAGCTTTTTTAATCTTTTTGCACAAACGTTATTAATTATTTTATCGTTTAATCTTGTTACAATATCTTTATGAACTTTATCATCAACAAAATAATTAAGAAAATATAGGATATAATCCAAATGATTGTTGTTATAATCAATGGCAACACAGTAAGTTTCCAAAATGTAATCATAAGAGAAACCAACTTCAAGTTCCTTTTCTACTTCATTATGTTTATTATATACTTTTACTTTAGGACAATACCTTGTTATAAATAAAGAAAAGATATCATCACCATTTGTTCCCCAATAAATTATTTTATTTTTAAAATTATCATATTTATTAGTTTTGCTATTATGCATATCAAAATTATATATAACACTGTCATCAATAAAGGTATAAGTATTTTCTGCACGCCTGAAAATATAATTATTTATATTTTCATTTTTGGCAGACCAAACGGGTTTGCGAGATTTATATAAACCGTAGTAACTGTCCTTGCCCTTAATGTGATAGATGAAATTATCTTGATTATCATCATAAGCCCGATATGCAATGTAATTCTTATAGTTTGTATCTGTGAATTCATAAATTAATTTCTCTCTATCAAGCAGTATTTCTTTTATATTAATTTTTAATTCTTTTTCCTTTGTATATTGCTTGGATAATCTGTATAAAGTCAGTTTGGCAGGGTATGTTCCCTGTATTTCATATTTTCGTTGAACACTGTCCCTTTTGGAAATTTTATTATCTTCAAATTTCCATTTGAGCGAATCATAAACGGCTTTTGTTGTATTGCGAAAAACAACTGTTACTGGACGCCCTTCGCTTATAGTATAATCAAAATCTACTTTCACATTCGGAAGTACATAAATATATTTTGTTTTAATGATTGAATCTGTTTTATCCACTTTTTTTACAATCAGTTTAATTGAAAAAGAACCTGTATCACTATAAATATGTATTGGGTTTTTCTCTGTGGAAGTACTTCCGTCCCCAAAGTCCCAATGATATTCTGTAGGTTCGCCAAGGGATAGATTGGTGAATTTGACAGTATCTCCAGCCGTAAACAATGTGTCTTGCGTAATAAAGTTGGCATGCAGTTTGAATAATGAGTCATAAGGTATTCGATACAGGTTTCCCCCTGTGTCCGAGAAAAATAAAAATCGCACACGATTATTTTTCCTAAAGTGTACTAAATTTGATGCAGAATTTATTTCTATTTGATAGTGACGTTTATGATTTTTTGTATTATGTAGATTAATCGTGTTTTCACAAGAAATAATATAAACATTAGAATTAAGATTTAGTTCCAGCTTTGGATTTTTTTCAATGTATTCCGAATAAGTAATGTTTCTCGTTATTTTTAATGAATCAATATCATATATTTTTAATAAGTTTTTATGTAGTAAGTATAATGATTTATTCATAAAAATAATTGAAGATACAGGAAATGAATAACCTTCTTCTTTTTCACCACCAGACCGTTGCATATAGTAATAACTAATAGAGGTAATAGCATTTTTCTCTGTGTTATAAATTTGATTAGCATTTTCTTTATAAGAACTTCCAATCCCTGAATGCATATCTGTTCTCGCAGAATAATAATGATAGCTATAAAACAATAAGTTGTCATTGTTATATGAAACAAGTAAAGGAGTACCGTTAATTTTTTTCTTAATAACCCAGTTTGTATCAGCTCTTTTAATTAAATGAATAGCTCCGGAATGTCTGACATCATAATACCTCCAATAATTTGTTAAGTCATATTGGTTTAGAAAGAGCATTAATTTTTTATTTGAGTAATAGTCGTATTTTATTATTTTAAATGTTTCGGTCATAGAACCTTGGTATTCCGGTCTAATATCATGATGAATATAAGACAGCGAATCAATTAGAACATTTGTGTTTAAATCATAAATGTAAGCGTTGGTTTTAATATCTGTGGAGCCAAATTCATATTTAGCTATTACATACGTTTTCGCATCTGAGGACAGGGAATAATATGGTGCGGGCGTATCCGTGCCGGGTATCGGTTTAATCTTTATGGCGGAGATGCTGTCGCCTGTGGCAAAATCCCATTTGGTAATAAGGGCGCTGTCGTTCAGTGTGTATATGTATTTGCCGTCCTCACTGACAACGAAATTCTTAATTGACTTGTTGCCCGTTCGCAGCATATCAAAATCATTATGCGAAACCCAACCGGCAAATGCCGATTGTACAACAAAAAACAGTATGAATAAGCTAACTACTTTTTTCATTTTTAATCCCTCATTTTGGCAATAACAATATAACAAATAAGAGGCAAAAAAAGTTACACTTTAACATAAAAAAATGTCAATTTCCTTATTTTTTCTTATCTTGAATTTGAATTTTACTAAAAATGGAACTAATATATCGGCAGTTAAATAAATGGCATTGATTTTGAGGTGTTATTTGTTTACAGTACAAACATTTTTGAAATATAAAACATAATATAGATGACGGAGAATCAAGAAGAAATAATAAAGAGCAGTACTCCGCAAATTCTAATGCGAGTGTGGGGTTTTGCAAAACCCTATATGGCTTTGTTCGGACTGAGCATTATTCTAAATATGCTGTTTTCGTTCTTCAGCGGTATTTCCGTGGCTATTATTAAACCGACAGTAGAAATCATCACACATTCTAAAATTACTAATACCCAAGTAAGTGATGGCGGTTTTTTGGAAAATATTAAAAATGAATTTTTTAATTGGATACAGAGATTCGTTTATAATCCTAACGATTCGATTGACACATTGGTCAATCTGAGTATGCTAATTATTATTATTTTTATTCTGAAAAATATTTTCAAATATACAGGCTCGATAACAAATGTTAAGTTACAGGAGAGTATAGTAAAATCAATACGGGACTCCCTATTCAGAAAGCTTACATCGCTATCGGTTGGCTATTTTACAAAAAACAAGTCCGGCTCTATAATATCAATTTTGACAAATGATGTGAACGTAGTCAATCAATCAACAATCATTGTGATTTCAATGGTCTTCCGCGACCTGACGCAAATTGTAATATATATTTTGATTTTGCTGTCCGTATCTCCGAAATTAACATTAATTGCATTCAGCACAACAATTCTTAGCTTTGGCATTCTCAAATACGGTTTGCAGTTCCTAAGAAAATATGCCTCGCGAATGCAGAACGCAATGGCAGATTTCACCTCTGTCCTGCAAGAAGCACTTGGCGGTATTCGAGTGGTTAAGGGCTATAATGCGGAAAGACGAACAAATACACTTTTCGAGAATCAGACGGCAAAATATGTAAAATCCGCAATTAAATATGAGCGAATTATCGCTCTGATTCCTTCGATTAATGAGATATTTGCAATATTTGCTCTTTGCGTAGTGCTTTATGTCGGTGGGACGGCAGTACTTAGTGGCGGTATGCGTAGTGATGATTTGATGCTTTTTCTCTTCTCACTATTTGCAATAATGTCGCCAACGGTTCAGCTTTTTAATAATCTTTCGCGATTTCAGCGGGGTATTGTATCGGCACAGCGTCTATTTAATATCCTTGATGAAGAGCCGACCGTGCAAACCGGAACAAAGAAAATCAATCACTTTACAAAATCAATCGAAGTAAATAATGTATCATTTGCATATAATTCCGAATATGTCCTTAGAAATGCAAGCTTCAAAATAGAAAAAGGAAAAAAGATAGCATTTGTCGGTGCCAGCGGAAGCGGCAAATCCACAATGTTGGATTTGTTGATAAGATTCTACGACCCGACCGGTGGCGATATAATAATTGACGGACAGTCCATAAGAACTCATGATATTGTTTCTTATCGCTCGCTGTTCGGTATAGTTGCACAAGAAAATATTCTATTTAATGACACGATAGCCAATAACATACGCTACGGAAGTCCCGATGCAACTTTGGAACAAATAGAAGAAGCGGCAAAGATAGCCAATGCGTATAATTTCATCAATAATCTACCGGAGGGATTTGATACGATTATCGGCGACCGCGGTGTAATGCTTTCCGGTGGTGAGCGGCAACGTGTGGCAATTGCGCGTGCGTTAATTCGCAATCCGTATATATTAATATTCGATGAAGCAACATCGGCTCTTGATGCCGAAAGCGAGAAGATTGTTCAGCAAGCGATGACAGATTCGTTGAAAAACAGAACAGCCGTCATCGTTGCTCATAGATTGGCAACTATTATTGATTGTGATGAAATTCTCGTTTTTGCTCAGGGAGAGATTGTTGAGCGTGGTAATCATACACAATTATTGGAACTCAACGGAGTATATAAAAAATTATACGATATTCAATTTGCCGGCGGTAACGGCGGGAGCTGATTTATTCGTATTTTTGTAAATGTGTTCGTAACATTAACGGAGCAGAAATGCCAAAACTGATTATAGGATTTATGGCTTCGCATGGCGGAAGCAATATGCAGGCAATCATTGACGCAATTAAATCCGGCAAGATTGATGCCGAAGCCGCTTGTCTTATTTCAAACAATTCAAACTCAGGTGCAATGGAGCGTGCCGCAAAAGAGCAGATAGCACACTACCACATCAGTAGTAAGACACACTCCGAATCCGAAGCGCAAGACCAAGCGATTATTGATGCGTTTAAAAAACATAATGTAAATATCATTGTACTTGCCGGCTATATGCGCAAGCTAAGTTCTCGTATTATTCGCGAGTGGCAGGGTAGAATACTTAATATTCACCCCGCACTACTGCCGGCATTCGGCGGAAAAGGAATGTGGGGTATGAATGTACACAAAGCGGTTATTGCCGCCGGCGAAGAAGAAAGCGGCGCCACTGTTCATATTGTTGATGAGCAGTTTGACCACGGACGTATTCTCGAACAGATGGAAGTATCCGTTATGCCTGACGACACGCCGGAAATATTAGCGGCACGTGTCCTCGAAAAGGAACATAAACTTTACCCATTAGTTTTGGCACAAATAAGCGAAGGACTAATTGAATTATGAAAATAATAGAAAAATATAAAGAATTTTTGAACAATCCCGAAATTGTCGAATACATTGGCAATTCTGCCAAACGCAAGTTTTTAGTTAAGGGTATAACATTCTTTGCAGTGGCTTTATTACTAATAGTAGCCATAATACTCGGGCTTGCATTGGGCAATGTGCTGTTTAGTTACTTTGGATAGAATAGGAATTTTCCTTTTTTATATCACATCAAATTCTTAATTTTGCTTTGCATCATTTCGGGTACCGCTTGGTACAATAGGGAAGCAGGTGAAATTCCTGCACGGTTGCGCCGCTGTAACGGGTAACGAGTTTTTCAATAGATGCCACTGTTAGATTAGTAACGGGAAGGCGAAAAACAAGGAAGACCCCGAAGTCAGAAGACCTGCCCGAAATGCTCATTGGACTATGCCGCAAGGCGAGACATTCGCGCTAACGAATGCAATGAGGGAGTGTTCAGGCGACTTTTTACGGATTATGCCGACTTTCCCCCATTTCTTATATATTTTATCTATTTTACAACTACATATACAGGTGTATTTATGAAGAAGTTTTTCTTTCTTGCATTTTTTCTTATTCTTTTTTCGGGGTTTGCCACTGCTCAATGGGGCTATAAATATAATGGTAAAGTTAAAACCGGTAAAACTCCTCTGCGTATTTATCTGACAAATGTCGGCTTTGTTCTTTACTGCGCCGGTTTTGATGCTAATTTCAACGGTATAAAAGATGACGGAGACGAGCCGCCTTCGCTCTGGCAGATTGGACTTAATAAAGATGATGATATTGTCTCGAAAAAAATTATTGATTTGGAATTCAGAACTCCGCTGATGCCTTCGCGAAGCTATTTTGATTTGCAACGCAATTTATTCTTTGCAATTAATAAAAATTCTATTGATACTGTGTCCTTGTTTTTTAACGGCACTGAACCTGCCGCAAAAAAAGGCAGATATATCTCTAATATTTCAAATGTTTCTTCTATTTCAGGGTCATTTACAAATTTGTTTATTAGTGTTCGCAAATCCCTTACAGAGGGTTATGTGTATGTTTATGACATTACGAACAAAAAATTTGTTGATACGATAAAAGCCGGTAAGGGTGTACAGATGAATAAATATATGCCGTTTACAGGGCAACTGTTTGTACTGAATGAAGGCACTTTCGGAAAAGATGACGGAAGCCTGCAATGGAACAAATACCAAGGCAATAAACACGGGAAAATAACAACCGTGAATATTGGTGGTCTGCCCAATCATTTTATGTATGATGTGCATTTCCATAAAATATATGTAACCTGCAATACTTCTAATAATGTCATTAGGATTGATGCAAATAATAAGACAGATACAATTCATTTTGATTTACCGCAATACAACGGACCTCGCGAAACTACCGTTTTCCCCATTGAGGGAAGCTCCGACCCTCTGTTTGCTGTAACGACTTATGACAGTAAAGTTTTCATTATTAATAATAATAAAAAGGTATTGCATACTTTCGAAGCTTATGGTAAGGCAGAGAGTTTGTTCTATATCTCGGATAACTTTCTAATTATAACGCCTTTTGAAAAAGGCTCTTACAAGGCTTCTTCGGAGATTACTATTTACTCGAAAAAAGCAAGCGATGTGGCTGATGCTCATTTGAACAAATGGCTCATTTCACCTAATCCGGTTGTTGATGATTTTTCTCTTTCATATCCCGATAATGTAAAAATTCGCTCGTTAGAATTATATAATACAGTAGGTAAAAAAGTTGCTTCGTTCGATAATCATCAAAGCGGTACTTTGAGGCTTGGCATTAATTTGCCTACAGGAATGTACTTCCTAAAAATTGCACATAATCGTGGAATAAAAACTATTCCGCTTCTTATTAAATAATTGTGAAAACACTGTTTTTACATATTATTTTGTTTTATGTATTATCATTATCCTTTCTCTTTGCCGAGAGAAAGGATAGTGTATATAAAGTGTTTCCCGAGGTAAAAGTAGAAGCAAATAAATATAGTCTTGCAAAAGAAAAGGTGTTTTCTGCATATTCGGTAATTGACAGAAAAGAAATTGAAAGCGAAAACCCTCTCCAAATTTCAGAATTATTAAGCAAAGAACCCGGAATATATATAAAGAATTACGGTGGCAGTGGCGGCATTAAAACATTATCACTGCGCGGCACTTCGTCATCGCAAAGTCTCATTCTAATTGAAGGTATGAGATTCAACAGCGTACAAAACAGCTCTCTTGATTTCGGGGTCTTACCCGTCTCCCTATTGCAAAGCATTGACATACTGCACGGCGGTTCGTCTGCTATTTTCGGCGGCAGTTCTATTGGTGGTACAATTAATTTCAATTTGGTTCAAAGCAAAAAAAAATTAGATGTAAGTTTTGCCGCATCTTCTTTTAATGAATATTGCGGCTCCGTTTCAGGCGGCACCCAATCGGGCAATAGTAGTTTCACATTTGCCGCCGAATATTTGAATGCAAAATCAGATTATCCTTTTACTGTCCGTCAATTTGGCAAGAAAAAAGAATACAGACGAGAGAACGCCGACTTTGAAAATTTCAATTTTATGCTAAATAGTAAAACATATTTAGATGATTGGCAATTGAAAACAATTTTACTCGGACGGCTTTCCGAACGAGGCTCGCCCGGACCTGTACTTTTAGCTTATCTTGAACCTGATGATGCAAGATTGAAGGAAAAAGAAGTATCTCTTATTATTAAAGCGGAAAAGAAAATTGACAAAGATGTTTTCTCTTCCGGCTTAATGTGTCGTCATAGTTACCAAAGTTACTATGACAGCAATTCCCCGAATGCCCTGCGGGGTGATACCATTTCGTTTTTTCATACAAATGCCTTTCAAGTAAATGAGCAGTATTCCGCTCAGTTTAATAACCTCAATATTATTTACTCAATAGATGCAGAATTTACCGACTTGCGAGGCGACTTCTTGCAACCCCGAACAGAGAATTATGTAAGCAGACTGAATACCGGTTTATCCATACGTTGCGTAACTAATGCTTATGATAATGGTACATTGAACTTGCCTATACAAATCGGAGGCAGATATGATATTTATTCCGATATTGCCGGCAGTCCGACAGGCATAGCAGGTATGTCCATTGTACTTCCCGAATTGAATCTTGCTATTAAATCGCAAGCGGCGTATAACTACCGCGCCCCAAGCTTCAACGAAATGTATTATTTGAATTATGGAACTGCCGACCTATATCCCGAGCGTTCGACTTCGCTAAATATGACACTCTCCTATGGTGATAAAATTTTTGATGCTGAGATTAATACTTTTCTTATTGACACAAAAGACCAAATCGTTGCAGTACCAAAATCGCCGCTTACTTGGAGTGCGCAAAATATGGCGGCAGTGCTTAGCCGTGGTGTCGAACTCGTTTTTTCGCTCGCACTTTTTGCTCGGCATATCCACATTGGCGGCTCTTATACTATTCAATCAGTAATTGACAATAATTCTAATTCGGCAACATATAATAGCCAAGTGGTTTACGTTCCGCAAGAGATGTTGACGGCAAAATTTTCAGCTAATTATTCCGGTTATTATTTCGGTATAAATGCAGAATACAATGGTTTTACATACTATCTCCCGGAAAACACTTATTCATCGCTACTCCCCGCATATTGCTTATTATCAATTAATTTATCAAAAACATTCTCGCTCGGACAGACTGATATTATTACTAAAATAAATATTAATAATTTGCTTGGGGAACGCTATACTGTGATTAAGAATTATCCTATGCCGGGACGTATTATTCGCTTAACTTTGGGACTTAAATTATTATGAAAACTGTTTTTTTCTTCATATTTATAGCCTTGTCTATGTCGCTCCAATTACGGGCTTACGAGCATCATACAATTGATACTGTTATTTCCTATCAATGGGGTAAGGGACAGAATACAGGTCAAAGTGAAAAGTATTTTCCAAAGAATATTTTTGGGGAACCTTATGACAAGGCAAGCGAAACAATGCCGGCTTCATCGCCGGAAGATATATGCTCGCTGGGTCTCGGCGGCGAAATAATTGTTGCATTCAAAGGTTATGAAATTGTTGATGCACCCGGACCTGATTTTACTATATTTGAAAATGTTTTTCTTAATCCAGTAAGTAAAAAGATGTTCGTTGAACCGGCTATAATTTCCGTAAGCTTTGATGGTATTAACTTCAAGGAATTTCCGTACAATCGGCAGACGCTTATAGGTTGTGCAGGAATTACTCCTACAAACGGAAACAAAGACTGTTATAATCCTGTTGAAAGCGGTGGCGACAAGTTCGACTTGGCGGTTTTGGGCATTAAGCGTATTCGGTTTATTAAGATTAAAGACATATCGCAATCCCTGCTGGATAATCCAAAACACCCTTACTATGACCCGATAATAACCGGTTTCGACCTTGATGCAGTTTGTGGCTTGCATTTAAAGAAAATTTCTTCTGATTATCAGGAAATTGCAGATAATAGTATTATTGATATTAGAATTTCAGGCAATACTATTGTTGTATCTACTACTACAAATAATACTAATATGTGTATTTACAATTTAAATGGCATAAAAATAGAAAGCAAAAAACTTTCGGAAGAAAAATATTTTAATTTGAGTGCCGGCATATATTTTATTATAGTTCGTAAAAAGGGAAATATCATTTACACTAAGAAGGTCTTGATTTGATACGTTTTATTTTCCTAATATTGTTCACGGCATTAATCCTGAATTCTTGCATAGAGCCACCTACAAAACCGCTCGAACAAATACCTGCTTCTGCCGATAATGGTGTATGTATACTCTGCGAAGGGTTATGGGGTATGGATAATGCTACACTTAGCCGATACAATCTAAATACCGGTATGGTAGAAAATAATATTTACAGCAAAGCAAATCAGGGATTAAAACTCGGGGACTTGGCAAGTGATTTTGTTGTTTGGGGAAATATAGCCTTAATAAGTGTAACGACAACGCATACAATTGAAAAGATTGATTTGAAAAGCGGGAAATCGCTCGGTAGAATTATTTTTCCCAATAAACACGCCCCACGTAAAATTGCGATAATAAATGACAGCCTTGCCGCTGTAACTGATTTGCATAATCATTTTATTAGCTTTTTCAATCCCTATTCTTTGCATATAATTAAGGACAGCATCCCCGTTGGTCCTGCACCGGAAGGACTTGCAGTTAGCGGGCAAGCCTTACTTGTCGTCAATTCCGGCTATGGAGATTATCTTGCCAATAAGCCGAAAGCATCTACTGTTTCGGTAATCAGCATTAATTCAATGCGAGAAATCGGCAATTTTTATGTCGCTCCCAACCCGATTGAAATTCTGATAAACAAGAAGCAAAACACTATCTATATTTCATATAATAATTTGCCATCACTCAAAGACTCGCTCGGTGGTATTGTACAATTCGATTTAACAAGTTTGAAGGAAACTGCACGCATTAGAACAAATGTCAGAAGTATGACATTAACAAGTACGGGGGACACACTGCTGTTCATCAGCGATAGTACTGTTTCATTTATTGACTTATCAAGAAATTTTGAACAACAAGTATTAATAAGAAATTCTAAGCCCAAAGATATTTGGTACTCACTTGCTTGTACTTCTGACGGAACTATACTTGTAGGCAATGCAAAGAATTATCAAATCAGCGGTGAATTACTAATATTCCCAAAAGGTAAATATACTCTTCCAACAAAAAGATATAAGCTCGGGAGCAATCCAAACAAAATTGTTTTGTATTGATATAATCCTTCTACTCTGACCCTCTGGACTTAAACGACAAAAATACAAAAAGAAGTGGCGTCCCGCGAACTGAACAGAGCATTAAAACTTGGCTACACAAAGGAACTTTGGCGCTTAATTAAGAAATATTTCGCACTACTCAAAAGCAAATAGCTCCAGCTATTTGTATTTATTACTACAATGTCCAAAATCATTACTTTATCCGCTATTGCGTATAGCCATAGTTGTGACAAGTGCTTAGTCATTTTTCCAATATCGCTCATTTAGATAATTATACAAATCGATATATTTTTCTTTATTCAGATTTGCCAAAAAGTCCTTTGGTGAGATAATTACATATTTCTTTTTATCAACCAAATGGTTTTTCCAAGTAGTTTCCATATCAAAACCACTGCATTTATATTCTTTTTTAAGCAAGTCTTTATTTTCCGATGGAATTACGTGAACATGTAAATAATTATCTGCTTTCAAAGTTTCTTTTTCTTTATTGGTAACCATTTGTTCAGCCCATAAAGTCTGTCTCATTAATTGATAAAATGGTTCAAAATAATAAACGAAATGGTCGTCACTTTTTAATTGTTTAGAATTATTAATCAAATCCGTATATCTTCTTTGCCTTTCTTTTCCTTTGCAGTTATCCGTATTTGCATTACAACCTTCTATTGCCTTATTCAAATTTCCGTAATGCTCTGTATATTTCCATTCAATTGGAATTATCCATTTAGACCCATTTTTGTGTTTTGCATAAATAAGAGCGTCAACAGATGTGCAATTACTTCCCCTTGTGGATTGTTTTTCATTTAAATAATCATTATCACTTACAGCTTCAAATTGAATATATTCACTTAAAAAATTATCCGTTTCTATTTTTAAGACATCAACAAAATCTTCCGATACTATTTTTAATAATCCTAATACAGCATCTTCATCGTTTCTAATTGCAAACAAATGATTAATACAAGCTATTTGTGATGATAAAAGGTGTCCAGTTGGTTTTTTCCCTCCCCACCAAGCAATATTATTTTTATCAAAATATTCAATGGCTTTTTCTTTTATTGGTTCAAAAAAATTCTTTTCATTTTCAGTGAGAACAAAATCTCTTTCAGAACGCATAAACATTTTTCCACCATCTCCACCGTAGAAAATGGAATTTCCCTCTTTTAATAATCTAACAGCTCGTTCTCGCTGTTTTTCTTGATATTTTGACTTCATAAATTTCCTTTTATTATTATTATTCTAATGCACACCAACAGTGAGTATATGAAGCGTTGGGCGTTTATTGCTACAACTTTTCAATACACTATGCCGTTTATTAATAATCATTATCTTTATTATCAATAAGTTTCGTCAGTTCTTCTTTACTTGGTAAAACGGTCAAATATTTGCTTGCAAAAATTTGCTCGTTATTTTCCGGTAATGTCATTTCAACAAGTGTTTCATTTTTTGTTCGACAAAGAATTATTCCAATTGTTTTGTTTTCATTCTCTAATTTAACTTTTCTGTCGTAATAGTTTACATACATTTGCATTTGTCCTAAATCTTGATGTGAAATTTCTCCAATTTTCAAGTCAATTAGAACAAAACAT
>CAZOOR010000030.1:6084-30137 GCA_964581505.1 uncultured Hyphomicrobiales bacterium | reverse complement strand
AAATAATAATTTTCTATCTGTTATTAAAGTATTTTTTTTGCTGTTTTGCCTTTAGTGGCGGGGTGTTCGCGGCTGTTTGTTGCTCTTGAACCCACCCCCGTACCCCCTCCCGAGAGGGGGCAGAAGGCATGGATGCTTCGCCTGCGGCTCAGCATGACGAACTTTTTTTCTCTCCTTGCTAAGGAGAGATGTCGCGAAGCGACAGAGAGGTCGGCTGTTTCTCCCTCGCCCTTTGGGAGAGGGCCGGGGTGAGGGTCGGCTGTTTAGTATTTTTTTTATCCCCTCACCTTAATCCTCTCCCAACGGGAGAGGAGATAAAGGCAGTGGCTGTTTCTCCCTCGCCCTTTGGGAGAGGGCCGGGGTGAGGACAATGTTTAACAGCCACGCGCTTTGTCGTGTGAGTATATATTTACAAAACAAAAAGAGGCATTTATTCAGGGAAAAATTCCAAGCCGAGAGTGTTATCTTCATTAAGAGATGGGGCGAGATTGTATTTTATATATCCGCCGTTGATAAAAAAGAGTGCTTGGTCTTTATAATGCGGGCTTTTGGGGTCGCCGGAACTGCCGCCAAGTATAGAGAAATATACAGTAGGAACGCTCATATCTGTAACAAAGCGTGCCGACGCACCGACACTAACTTTGTAGTCGGTGTAAGGGTGCCAATCCGCCTTGTTGATTGCAGTGTAAGTGCCGGGCATAATATATGTTCCCCCGTCCACAGCCGGTTTTAAAAATTTGTTCTTGCTCAATAGATGGTTAAGTTCAAGCTTTTGCTGGTGTTCAAGCCTCCATTTAGATAAATCGTTCTGAGCAAAACGATTGATTAATTCGCTGACTGCATCGGCAAAACTTTTTAATACAATATCGTCTCTTCCCTCAATTTTACGAGTTTTAATATTATCAAACCAGAGCGAATCATTATTCCTGACCATTGATAAAACTTTGCTTGCCGAGAACCAAGAAATATATGTGAATGACCTGAAAAGCCTTTCTCCCATTTTGTTATAAAATGTATTGTAAATCAGATGTTTATAAAAAGAATTCCAGATTGTTGGACCAACATAAGCCGGTGAAAAAATATAATCCCACTTTGTTAATTCCGCAAATGCTTTGCGTTCTGTTTTGCTAAATCTATTTGAATACTTATTAAGAATAGGTAGAACGTGAAATAGCATTTCGCGAGCATAATATGAGTAATTATCTAATTGTAAAATCTGGGCATCGCGAATGCCGAAGTATTTTTGCAGACGAATAATTTCTTCTATTCTGCGAATACGTGATGGTGGTTCGTAGTAGTATGAAATAAATGTACCAAAGGAACGAGATGTTTTGTTGTTTGTACTTGCAACAAATCCCTTAGGTGGGTTATATATTTTCGGTAAATCCTTAGGCATAATAAAACCCTTCCAACTATAGTCCTGCATCCAGCCCGGATTAGGAATGAGTGGATTTGTCTTATTACGTCTCGGAACAATACCTGCCGGTTTTATACCCATATTCCCATTTTTGTCGGCATAAGTCCAGTTCAATCCGGGAGACGCCCATTTGTTCAAAGCGCGATTAAATCCCTTCCAATTTCTTGCTTTATTCACTTCGTATAATGATTGCAATTCACGTGAAGCTCTGCTACCTGTCCAAGAATATGTAAGCAAGAATTTATCGTAGAAACTATAATCTGCACTTGTATCGTTTTTCAAGTCTAACAGGTATTGCGGACTTTTCATAATATAGTTATCCGAAATAACAGCGGAGCGTTCTGTAAGACGTGTATAAAAATATAGTGGTTCTTCTCCTTTAATTTTAATTGTGTCCGCTCTGTATTTGAATTTCTTTTTACCGCCTGGCGTTAAGTAATATTTCTCATTGTTATCTGCAATTCTTTCGATAAAAAAGTCGCAATCGTCCAGCATTAATACGGTTATACCCCAAGCAATATGTTTGTTCCTTCCAATTAAAAAGAAAGGAGAACCCGGTAGCATCAGCCCTGTTACGTTGAACTTCGGGCTAATTGCTTGCATTTGATACCAATAGGAAGGTAGCTGTAATTTTAAATGCGGGTCATTGGCAAGTATCAGGCTGTTACTGTCATTACTGCTTTTAACCACTACAGAATTACTGCCGCCTGAATTATATGTAAGGGCGCTGTTTCTTAACAATGAATGCAAATTGCCGAATATATTTTCGGAGTGGAGAGCGGTTTTAAGTGAATCCTGAATATGTTGCGATAGACTGTCAACGGGCGGTTTTGGGTGTTTGAATTTTTTAGGTGGATTGGCGTACGGGTCGCATACACAAGGGCTGTCGAATGTTGTTTTTGTAATAAGAGAAAGAGCATTGCGAACACCCGTTATTTCACTTATTTCTGCGATACAAATATCATTTATAAATCCAATGCTCATATCGAAAGCCATTAATTTGCTAATAGCAATACAATCGGAGGGCGACCAATTTTCGGGTAGGTAATCCAATGCTTGAAATTCAAAAGATAATTCCGAGCTATGTTCTTCAATAAATTTATTTATGCCCGCTGAATATGCATCTAATGCCGCTAATGTCTTTTTGTCTAATCTTGCCTTGCTTTTGCGTACAATATCGGCGAATGAAAGTGTTTTAAAAAATTTATCAAGTTCAAGAGTTTCTTTGCCGAAAATTTCAGAGAGCCTTGCAAAAGCGGTTCGCCGCATAATATCCATCTGCCAAAGTCTATCGCGTGCATGCAGATAACCTGTTGCAAAAAATAAATCCTGTTCATTTGCCGCTTCGATGGCGGGGATACCGAAAGCGTTGAAATATACTTTTACATTCTGTTTTATCTTATCGGAGTTAAGTGCTTCGTATGAATCCGGAACCGATATATATGCAATTTTTCTAACGAATAAAAAGAAAGCAACAAGAATAATTATTGCGGTCATTGCAATAGCAAATGACTTCCTGAAAAAAAATCGTCTCAATAATCCCTGTAACATCTTGTTTACAACCAGCCTTTATCCTTATACCAATCAATAGTTTGTTTAATGCCGTCTTCCAAAGACGTTTTTTGTTTATATCCGAAATCTCGTTTTGCTTTTTCTACCGAGCAAATCCAATATTCCTGTACAAAATCTTTTGCTTTGTCCTTATTGAATATCGGAGGATTTTTAGCAAATTTACCAAAAAATTCCGTCAGTCCGGCAATAGTATAAATCAAGAAATGGGGTATGCGAATTTTAACGAAAAATTTCCTATTGAAAGCATTTTTAATGGCATCGATAATTTGTTGCCAGTTGTAAATTTCTTCACTCGCCAGAAAATATGTTTGATTTACGGCTTTATCGGATTCCATTGCTTGGATTGTGCCGCGTACCAAATCATCACTGTGTATCAAGTTTAAATATTTTTTATTGAAACCCATAAGTGTACCAAGTCCTTTTTGTGCAACTTGGAACATTTGGAATATGGCAACATCGCGAGGTCCGTAAACGGCAGTGGGACGTACAATAGTATATGGAAATTTATTCTTGAATGCTCGAACTTCTTCCTCAGCGGCTATTTTACTTCTTCCGTAAGCGGTAATCGGTTTCGGGGGCATATCTTCCGTAATTGGTTGTTCGAGACTTTTTGCAGGTCCGGCGGCAGTCAAACTACTGACGTGAACAAATCGTTTCAAGTTCGGCGCTGTGGCTTCCGCCGCTTTCAGCAGATTAATAGTTGCATCTCTATTTCCTTTTAGGAAGCCTTCATAATTACGCGCGGCAACAACACCAGCCGAATGAATGATATAATCCACATCGCGGACTGCCTCTTTTAATGATTCAACATCAAAGAAGTCGGCTTCGATTGTTTCGAGAGGCTTATCTTTCAACCATCTCAAATTACTTGTTTTTCTATATGTGCATCTGACTTCGTATCCTTTATTCAGAAGTGCATCGGCAATATGACTGCCGATAAATCCCGTTGCACCTGTTACTAATACTTTCAACATTTTCCCTTTGAAATAATAAAATATATTACAAAAATACGATTTATTTGTTTGTTTAAGAAAGATTTGCTTGGAATGACAATGCAAATGCTAATATTTTTTAATAAAATGAATAAAATAGTTTTAATCCTTTTAAAAAATCAATAAATTGCAATGATGTTATATATCTTTCTTTGATATATCATTTTAGCGGAAGTGAAATATATTTTTCGGAGGGTGCAATGAATAAAGCGGTAATTATGGCGGGTGGCTTCGGTACACGTTTGCGACCATTGACAATGGATATCCCAAAGCCTATGGTACCTATTGTCAATAAACCTATGATGGTTCACATTGTTAATCTTTTGAAAAAACATAATATAAATGATATTGTGTCGGTTCTCTATTATTATCCCGATGTGATTACATCGCATTTTGAAGACGGCTCAAAGCATAATATCAAAATGAAATATGTTCTGGCGCAGGCGGATTACGGTACTGCGGGTGCTGTGAAAAATGCTTATGAGCATTTGGAAGATGACCGCTTTATTATTATTTCCGGTGATGTTCTGACTGATTTTGATATTACAAAAGCGGTTGAATTTCACAAGGCAAAAGGTGCTAAGGCAACAATTCTACTTACGCGTGTACCTTCGCCATTGCAGTATGGAATTGTAATGACAGACCAAACCGGTAAGATTGTACGTTTTCTCGAAAAGCCGAGCTGGGGACAGGTCTTTTCTGATACAATTAATACGGGCATATATATTTTAGAACCCGATGTACTTGATTTAATCCCATATCAGGAGGAGTTTGATTTCAGCAAGGATTTATTCCCGCTTATGCTGGAAAAACAAATGCCTCTCTATGGATATATTGCAGACGGCTACTGGCGCGATGTCGGTAACTTAAATGAGTACCAACATGGGCAAATTGACACGTTGAAAGGCAAGGTGCAATTGCCGGATTTATTTGCAAGTGATGAAAAAGTTAAAATAGGAAAGGACTGTCAGATTGCACCGACTGCTAAGTTTCTGGGGAATGTGCTGATTGGAAATAATGTAATTATCCACGACCACGTTACACTTCGGGATACAGTTATTGGCTCCAATTGCGAAATTGGAATGGGCGCAAGGCTCTCGGGTGTTACGCTTTGGGACAATGTGGAAATTGGAAATTTTGCCGAATTAACTGATGACGTAATTTGCAGCAGATGTAAAATAGGAAATTCCACAACAATTGCTGAGAATGTCTTTATTGCCGGTGATTGCAAGATTGGGAATAACGTGATGCTGATGGCAAATATAAAGTTGTGGCCCAAGAAACGGGTCGATAACGGAGCTACACTTTCGCGTTCATTAGTGCAGGAAGAGAAATGGCAACGTGAGTTATTTACTGATGCTCGTATTTCGGGTATTTCAAATTTTGAAATACATCCTGAATTTTGCGCTAAATTAGGTGCGGCAATCGGTTTGACATTCGGAACAAATTCGCATATTCTTGCAAGTCGCGACCCTGACAAAGTATCAAGGATAATGAAGCGTGCATTAACATCGGGACTTTCCTCCGTTGGTGTCCACGTCAATGATTTGCAGACTATTTCAATACCGCAAACTCGGCAGGAATTGATGACGGGAAAATATACGGGCGGCTTCCATATCAGACGCTCACCTCGTAATCCCCAGAATACGGATATTATTATTTTCAATAAAGAGGGGCGGGATATTTCAATTGCAACGACCAAGAAGGTCGAGAGATATTTCTTCGGTGAAGATATTAAACGTGTTCAGCCCGGACAAATCGGGACGATTTATTATCCTGAAAGAACTAATGAAATTTATCTAAACAGATTCTTGCAGTCTATTAAATCCGATGTAATTGCGGAGCATAATTATAAGATTTTGGTGGATTACAGTTACGGACTTTCTGCAACTATTTTCCCGTATATACTTGGTCAGTTGAAGGTTGATTTGCTTTCACTGCATAACTTTGTTGATGCGAGTAAATATAAACCTGTTTCTGCTGTGCATACGGCACCCGGCGATGAAGTTGCAAAAATTATGAAATCTCTCAGTTATGAATTGGGTTTTGTAATTGAGCCCGGTGCAGAGAAAATTTCATTGATTGATGAGCGTGGTGTTCTATATTCTTTGCATAGATTGCTTACAATTGTAGCAAAATTATTTCTCGAAACAAATAAACACAGAGAACCGTATAAAATTGCAATATCCGTAACGGCCGGTAAGGAAGTAGATATTATTGCAAAGGATTATAATGTCGAAGTTATTAGAATTGGTAATGCACATTCTGCAATGATGGAAGCGACAAAAGATGAAGATGTTCTGTTTGTAGGTGGTGTATGGGGCGGTTACATCTTTACCGACTTCCTATTTGCCGCTGACGGTATGTATTCTATTGCCAAGATTTTGGAAATGTTAGCAAAGACAGGCAAAAAAATATCCGAAATTGACGAAGAATTGCCGAGAAGATACCAATCGCAAATGACAGTTAATTGTCCCTGGGAGTTTAAGGGTACTGTAATGAGGCGGGCGATGGAGTATTCCGAGGATAAGGAAAGAGAACTTGTCGAGGGGATTAAAATTATTATTGATGACGATTGGGTGTTGCTATTACCCGATAAGGAAAATCCGTCATTCAATGTTATTGCCGATAGTAATAATTATGATAGTGCTGTTTCTTTGAGTAAAAAATTTGCGGCATTAATTTCACAATGGATTGAGGAAGTATAATTTAAATATGAAAATTAATATTAGAGATATTCTGGATATTAGGTCAATAGTTGTTGACCTTAATATCAAAGACAAAGATGAACTATTGGAAACAATGATTGAACTTGCCGCTGAATCGGGCAATATTCTTGATATTGAGGAGGCAAAAGATAGGATTTTTGCTCGCGAAAAATTAATGTCCACAGGGGTCGGCAATGGTGTGGCTTTGCCCCATGCAAAGACTAATCAAATTGTTAGAACCGTTGGCTCCTTTGCCGTGCTTTCGCAGGCTATTGATTATGAAGCTTTGGACGACCAACCTGTCAGGATTGTATTAATGATTTTGGGTAAAGAAACAAATGTCGGTGAGCATTTGAAATTACTTAGTAGTATTTCTAAATTACTAAGCAAGGATTCTTTTATCTCTGAAATTCTTGAGGCAGAAACTTCCGATGATATTCTGGATATTTTCGAGAATTACGAATCTATGAACTAGGCAAATGCTAATTGATGAATGTTGCTATTTTGTATTTGATTTATCGACTGTTCCGTTTAGGAATAGGGTAGGGTCAACTACTGAATATGGTTTTGTTTTTCCGAGATAGTTCCCGAATTGATATGGTCTGACCTCTGCTATCGGGGCAATATATGACTCGAGATGAAGCATACTAAACATACCTTTTTCTATCATATCTCGCAAGTAATGAGGTGTGGAATGTGATAGATTCTTTTTATTTAATGCAGTTGAAACAATGGCTATTTTCTGTCCGGCATTTACAAAATCACCAATACGAACAGTTATTTCGGATACCTCTGCATATTTGATATTTAAGTTTTGCGGCGATTTGACTGTTATATAATATGATTTATTAAGATATGCGGCTAATTTTTCGGAAGTAAAAATCCCTATATCAATCACTTTGCCATTCTGAATAGCCAGTACATCGGAGCCGGCTGGAGCAAATATATCAATGCCGGCATGAAATCTATCGCCGCGGTTTTCCCAAAATGAGCCACGCTCGCCTTTTTTCGGGAGAGATTTTGAATAACTGTCAGGTACGGGCCAAACTTTCATTAAAACTCAGTTTCTTTTGTTTGCAAAATTAATACATTCATTTATAAATTTCTGTGCAAGCCGCTTACTTGTTTCGCTTGCAAGACGTTCCGGATGCCACTGTACAGCCATAAAGAAAGGACTGTTCTTTTTGTTTTTCAGTTCAATTCCTTCGATAAAGCTATCGTCGCTTCGAGCATTCACAACAAAATCATCGGCAATGATATTAATCCCCTGATGATGATATGAATTAACCTTTAATCTGCTCTCATTCATTATTTGATATAGCATACTTAATGTGTCAATCGTTACATAATGATAACAATAGGCACTATCGCAACGATGAACAACATCTGTTCCGAAATCCTCCGGTATATCAACAAAAAGCGTGCCATCTTGTGCGACATTCATTATTTGAAGTCCCCTGCATATTCCGAGGATTGGCATCTTTCGAGATTTTGCCAGTTCTATCAAATGGAATTCCAATGTATCGCGTCTCATATCTATTGCGCATCTTGCAGTATCAAACTCCCTGCCGTATCTGCCCGGGTGTACATCAGGACCACCTGTTAATACAAGTCCTGTTGCTTTGGACATAATATTATTAACTTCCTCAGGTTGAAGTGTATATAAATCAACGCAAACCACTTTATCATTGTTTTCTTCAAGCCATTTGCTATATCTCTCATAATGCTTGGAACCGACCCCTTTGGAAAGGGCTATGATGAACTTGTCATCGTCCCTTGATGATATACAACTCCATAAAAACAGCATTAATAAAAATGATGAAATCGAAATTATTCTTTTATTCATTGTCTTTCTTTCAATATGTTTTCAATCATAGATAATAATACATTCTTACCGTTTGTTATTTCGAGCGAAATAGGAAGAACTAAAAGTGTAATATCATTATCACGGAAGAAATCGGCAAAGCGTGCGAGTTTTATTGCATCTTTTTCCGTTGTAATCAATGTATTGATATTGTGTTGTAAAGCAATTTGTAATAGCATTTCCATATCAGTTAATCCGTAGTTGTAGTGGTCTTTGAATTTATGGAAATACCGTATATTCATTCCTTCTTCTTGCAATGTGAATTCAAATCTACTTGGATTTGCTATGCCGCAAAATGCAATAAGTGGTTTAGTAAGTAAATCAATAGTTTGGTTTGTATATAAATTGTAAATTTTATCAATTGCAATTCTAAAGCGAATAGGCTTTGCTTCCACGTATCTTGTTATCGTTTCCGGAATATCCAAATCCTCATTAGCAAGTAGTAAATCTGCACGTCTGAGCGAATCAAGGGGTTCACGCAAAGCCCCTTTTGGCGGCAAAGCAGGGCGGGCAATAGTTTTACTGTCAATGATGACCAAGTCAATATCGCGGGCGAGTTTGCGATGTTGGAAACCATCGTCCACTATAATAACATCAGGATTTAATTGCTCAATGATTTTTGCCGCTTCGTATTTGTGCTTATGTACAACGACAGGAATATTTAACTTTTTTGCAATAAGATACATTTCGTCTCCGGCAGAATTCCAGTCATCAATTATATTGGTTCCGTCACAAACAATACTTGTATCGGTCTTGGTGCGTTTGTAGCCTCTACCTATAATGCCGGGTTTGATTCCATTCTGCATTAACTCCAATGCCAATGCAATAGCAAGCGGCGTTTTGCCGGAGCCGCCGAATGTCAGATTTCCTATACTGATTACCGGTTTAATCGTTCTATAAACAATATTATCACCATTGTCAAAGCTATCATTTCTTTTTTTTACGATAGCCTCAATAATTCTTTGCGGTATTCCGGTGATACTTTTCATATCAATTGTCAATAATATTCATCTTGTTCTCAATTTCATTTATTTTACTTGCAATATCATCGTGCGATAATTCCGGTTCAAAAAAATGTGGTTCGGAATAGCTAATATCTATCTTTGCAAAAGGAAGAGGTAAAACGAACTTATCCCAACTCTTTTCAAAAATATATTTTGAACTGATTTTAACTTTACAAATATATAGAGGTACTTGCGCCCGTTGAGCCGCAACAACAGCACCGGATTTCATTTTGTGTCGTGGTCCCCGTGGTCCGTCAGGTGTCATCAGAATCCAACTCTGCGAACTGTTCTCAACGATTTGTGCCATTACTTCTTTGCCACCTTTTGAGGAAGAGCCGCGAATGAAATCCATTTCTCTAAGGGAAAGTAAGTATGACAAAATATCTCCGTCCTTGCTGCGGCTGAGTACAAATTTTGAATTGTTACTCTTGAATGCAAACAATGCCGGAAGCATATCGTTGTGCCAAAATACAACTATTCCGCTTTCAGAAAGGAGATTACCTGTATAATTAATTCTCCAAGTGCAAGCAAGTATTTTTAAGATGCGTTTAGCCAGACGATATTTTAATGTGATTTTCATTGTAAAAAGTTCAATATTTGTTTGGCGGCATTTTCGGAAGCACCGTTTTCACCAAGCATTTTTCTAATATCTCTGTAAGTATCTTGTATTCTTGCATAGCGTTTTTCATCTTGAATAATATCAAGAATATCATTTACAATTGGTTCGGCTTTTGCATTATATTGTATATACTCATTGATGATTTTTTTATCGGAAAGAATATTTATTAGTGAAAGATGTTCAATGTTCACCGTTAGTTTCCCAAACCAATATGATAGAAATGTCGTTTTGTAAAACATATTTATCGGCAGTCCTGATAGAGCCGCCTCAAGATTAGATGTTCCGGTTTTGACTATTCCCGCCATACTTGTTCGCATCAGTTCCTTGGGCTTATCGCTAAGAACGAGTTTAGGGAAATCGCGAGCAATTTTTCTGTAATATTTTCTATCGTCAGCTTTGGATAGAGCAATTCTGATTTCATATTCGGGTAGTCTTGTATTAAATCTTTTCACAATTTGTTTTACTAACCCGAGATGTTTTTGTATCTCCTGTTTCCTGCTACCGGGGAAGATTGCAATAGCCAAATCTCTCTCCTCGCGTGGCAGGAAAGAATTATTATAGTCCGGAATATCCAGCAAAGGATGACCGACAAAAACAGTGTTGATACCTAAATTGCCAAAGAAGTCAAGCTCGAAAGGAAAGACTGCCATAAGTAAATCAACATTTTCTTTCATTTTTTTTGTGCGATTTTTACCCCAAGCCCACAGCTGAGGTGCAATATAATATAGCACAGGAATATTCATATCCTTAGCATAAGCCGATAGTTTAAGATTGAATCCCGGATAATCAATAGGAATTAAGGCATCGAAATTGCCCGATTTCAAAGTATTGCGGCATAGATACATAACTTCGCGAAAGAATAGTATTTTCTTTGCCACTTCGCTAATGCCAACCACAGACATTTGTTCGAGCGAAATAAGTGAATCAAGTCCCTGCTTCTGCATATTATCGCCACCAATACCTATGAACTCAACATCGTCATCTTGCTTGCGCAATTCCTCCATTAGTCTGGCGCCGTGTATGTCGCCGGACGGTTCACCTGCCAATATGAAAAATCTTTTCAATGCACCCTCGCCGCAAATAAAAAACAAATTTACTATAAATAATTATTAAAGACAATTTTCGCAATATATTATTTAGTATAAATCTGTGGAAAACTTTGAAATATTAATTCCTATATTTGCATAGTATAGAGTTTTGGATTTAACTTAATTTGAGGAAGTTTATGACGGAATTCAGTCATTTGCATAATCATACGCATTATTCTCTATTAGATGCCGCTTGCACACCTGCTCAACTGATTGGAAAAGCAAAGGAATACGGGCATAAATCGCTTGCGCTAACCGACCATGGTGTTATGTTCGGGACTATGGAGTTCTATAAACTTGCGAAAAAGGAAGGCATTAAACCGATTATTGGTTTCGAGGCTTATGTGGCTAATGGTAGTCGGTTTGATAAGACAGCAGGGAAATCCAAGACAAAGAAAAGAAATTATTTTCATTTGATTTTATTGGCAAAAAATCAAATCGGTTATAAAAATATTATTCGGCTGACATCATTAGCGCATACGGAGGGTTTTTATTACAAGCCGCGAATTGACGAAGAACTTCTTAAACAATATAGCGAAGGAGTAATTGCTACTTCCGCTTGCATCGCAGGCGTTGTTAATGCTTATCTTGTCAATGGTGAGTACGATACGGCATTGCAAAAAGCACGTCTATATCAGGAAATTTTCGGTGATGATTTCTATATTGAGTTACAAAATCACGGATTGCCGGAAGATAAAATTATTCTGCGAGATGCCCCGAAAATTGCCGCCGAGCTGGGAATTAAACTTGTTGCTACGAATGATATACACTACATTAATAAAGAAGATGCCGTTTCGCATAATGTTTATTTGCTAATTAAGGATTCTTCGGCAGAAACCAAACCCGATATAGAACAGCTGCGATACAAAGTCCCGGAAATGTATTATAAATCCACAGAAGAAATGGAGGAATTGTTTTCTGAATTTCCCGATTCTTTGTCTAATACAATAGAAATTGCGGATAAGTGCGATGTATCATTTGAGAAACAGTATTTCCTTCCTAAATTTCCTATTCCCGATGATGCCCAATCGAATAATCTTGATGACTATTTACGTGAACTTACTTACGAAGGACTGAATAGGCGTTATGACGAAATAACCGATAAAATAAAAGAACGAACCGAATATGAATTGGGCGTTATTATCAAAATGGGCTTTTCGGGATATTTTCTTATTGTGCAGGATTTCATTGCGGCGGCATGGAAGATGAATGTTAGGGTTGGTCCCGGGCGTGGCTCCGCCGCAGGAAGTATAGTAGCCTATGCTTTGGGAATAACAAATGTTGACCCTTTGCCTTACGACTTGCTTTTCGAGCGATTTCTTAATCCCGAGCGTGTGTCAATGCCTGATATTGATATTGATTTTTGTGATGAAACTCGAGAAAAGATTATTCAATTCGTTAAAGAAAAATATGGCGAGCAATCGGTTGCGCAGATTGTTACTTTCGGCAAATTATCCAGTAAGGCTGTATTACAAGATGTAGGAAGAGTGTTGGGAATCCCTTATTCCGATATTAGCCGTATCACTTCATTTATCCCGACCATTATGGGTAAGGTTCTGCCTTTGGAAAAAGCAATTGAATTGCCGGACTTGAAATGGCTGAAAAATACAAAAGAACCATTATATTTGAAATTGTTGAAGCATTCGCTACGTCTCGAAGGATTATTTAGAAATACGGGTACGCATGCGGCGGGTGTTGTCATTACTCCGAGTGATGTAGTCGAGTATGTACCACTCTATTATTCACCTTCTGCTAAACATCTCGGTGTGGATATTGCTACTCAATACAGTATGAAATATCTCGAAGAAGCAGGTCTGCTGAAAATGGATTTTCTCGGACTGAAAACTCTATCTATCATTGATAATATTCTTGATATGATAAAGCTGAACTACGATGAGGATATTGATGTAGATAAATTAGAATTAAATGATGAAGCGACATTCAATCTCTTTGGCGAGGGTAGGACTCTTGGGGTGTTCCAGTTTGAATCGGACGGAATGCGGGATTATCTTATGAAGTTGAAACCGAAAAATATCGAAGAAATTACGGCTATGAATGCTCTCTATCGTCCTGGTCCTATGGAAAACATTCCGGATTTTATTGCTCGGAAATTCGGTGAGAAAGAAATTGAATACTTACATCCGATTATGGAAAAATCCTTGAAGACAACTTATGGTATAATTGTTTATCAGGAGCAGGTTATGCAACTGGCGAGGGATATAGGTGGCTTTTCGCTTGGGCAGGCTGATATTCTGCGGCGTGCTATGGGTAAGAAGGATTTGTCATTAATGGCTGAACAAAAGACTATTTTCTCTGACGGTGCAAAAAAGAACGGAATAGATAAAAAGACTGCTGATGCTATTTTTGAATTAATCAATAAGTTTGCAAATTATGGTTTTAATAAATCACATTCATTGGCTTATTCTTTCCTTGCTTATCAGATAGCATACCTAAAAGCTCATTATCCCGCTGAATTTATTGCGGCTAATATGACGGCTGAAATGAACGATAGACCTAAGATTGTACAGTTTATGCAGGAGGCGGAAGCAATGGGTATTAAGGTATTGCCGCCCGATGTAAACAACTCCACAAGTAAATTTATTGCAAAAGATAATGTGATTTATTTCAGCTTAGCGGCTATTAAAAATGTGGGCGTGCTTGCCGCCGCCGGTATTGCGGAAGCTCGTTCGGAAGGCAAATTTGTTTCCTTATTCGACTTTGTAACAAGGGTGGATATGAAGTTTGTCAATCGAAAGTTAATGGAAGCCTTAATTTATTCCGGTGCTTTTGATTCGCTGAATGCCGGTAATCGTGCTTCACTCTTTACTTCTGTGGATACCGCTTTGAATTTTGCCAAGTTTACTAACTCGGAAAGCAATAATAATATGGATTCCCTGTTCTCGGGCGAGGAAGTGGAAAAAACTGTTGCTGAGCCGAAATTAACTATCTGTGATGACTGGGACGATAAATATAAATTTGCAAAAGAAAAGGAGTTGCTTGATTTCTATGTGTCAGGTCATCCTATGGATAGATTTAAAAATTTAATTATTGGTCTTGCTACTCTTAAACTTGATGATGTAAACAATTCCTTAATAACCGAAGACAATTATGGGAATTCGGGCGGCGGATATAATAGATTTGCAAAGAATGATAATGTTGCAAAAGTTAGAGTGTGCGGCATAGTCGAGGATTTAAGAACAAGAATGACAAAGAGAAAGCAAACTGTTGCTTTTGCAAATTTAACGGATTTCAAGGGAAAAGGGGAACTTGTTTTTGGCTCAAAATCTTGGGAAGCAAATAAAGAGAAAGTAAAAGATAATGAGATTTCATTGTGTATTGGGACTGCAAAACGTGATAAGGATAGCATCAAAATAATTGTTCAGGATTATTATAATTTGTACGATGCAATTGATAAATTTACACGTGGTTTTGAAATTCGTATTGATTTAAACAAGCATAAAAGTGAGGATATTGAAGAACTGTCAAAATTATGTACGGGACTGAGTAACAAAAAAGAGTTTTTATTCGTCATTAATGATGAGAGTGAAAATGAAAAAAGAAAATATATTTGCGAAGATATAAATTTCTCGGTTGATGAAAATTCAGTTAATAAATTAATTGATATTTTCGGAAGTGAAAATATCAATTTGTTGCTTTCTATGTAGTAATTTTTTATATTATCTTATGAGTAAAACAGAAAATATCGTAAAGTCCACTGCTTCGTGGATTATTGGCTTGGTAATATCGTTCATATTTGTTTCCGTGCTGTTTGCCGCTGTCGGTCAAAAAGTAACCGACCACTTGACTTTGAGCGTCATTGCTTTGATTTTATTTATGTCATTACCCTTTTATGTAATAATAAGAAAGAAACTGTTGAGGTAATATGAGAAAATTAATAATATCGTTGTTGATTGTTTTTTCTTTTGTAAATACAAATGCACAAGATAAAAAACAGCCTGCCGATAAAATTACAATTGAGTTAGCAAGAATGTTCAGCAGGGATATTTTCGAGTTGAACGGTGTACCGTATTTGCAACCTTTAGTCGAAGGTATGAATGCTACTTCAAATTCCGGTTTTTTTAATACGGCTTATGTACCACCGGAGGTTGATAAACCATATTATAAAATATCATTAGTCGGTATGATGGGGATTGTCCCGCAGAATAAAAAAACATATACTCCTAAACTGCCGTCAGCCGAATTTGACATCAGTGAATTAAGTAAGTATGTTACTTTCTCTCTCACTCCACCCGGTATTTCAAGTATCAAAGATACAGTCGGCTTGATTGCTTATGCTTTCAAAGTATATACAAATCAAGGCGTAGTATCAGGTGGCATTCAACCCCCGAAGACAGCGCCGACTGTTTTGGGTAACGGTAAAAGCGTATTTGTTTTGCCCCGAAGTGTTTATGACAGCTTGGTAAAATCCTATCCGGTTGTATTGGGTAAACCGCTTATCGAATATATGGGCGATACATTGAAGAATAAACTATTGTCAGTTATTAAACAGTTCCCCGAGTACTATACATTACCCGAAGGTGCAAATCTTAATTTTTTATCTGTGGCTGTTCCTCAATTTGAAATAGGTTCGCTCTATGGGACGGAATTGCTTCTTCGTTTTATTCCGCCGATAAATTGGGGAGAGACTGTGGGTGATTTTGGATTTTGGGGTATTGGTTTAAAGCATAGTATTTCCCAATATTTCTCTGAACCTTGGTTCGACCTTGCTTTTCAGGCTGTATATCAAGGGACATATCTGAAGAATAAAGTCGGTGTAACAAATGCGGAAATCACTGCTAACGGAACTATCCTGAGTGCCAATATTCAGTTTAGTAAGCATTTTGAAGATGCTTTTGATATGTATGCAGGGCTTTCTTATGATTATATAAAAATCAATTCAAACTATTCTTTTGTATTACCTATGGAGGTACAGCTCCAGTTGGGATTACGAGTAGCAAAAGAGGTGGGCAAGGACAAAGACGGCAATCCTATATATGAAGTACAACCGCCCAGCAAAGAATATCCGGGCGATACAAAAGTGCAAAATATTAATTTGATATTAGATGCTCATCAAATTAAAGGAACGGTTGGTGTAGCAAAAGAGTTTTCCATTTTTAAAATATTTTTGGAATATAACTTCGGCAAATTCGATGTAGTTGCCGGTGGTTTACAAGTGAATTTATAATTTTAGTTAATAAAATCTAAGAGTAGAAAAATGACACAAATTATTGATGGAAAGAAAATTTCCGCAGAAATCAAAGAAGAAATTAGAATAAAGACCGAGGCATTAAAAGCTGAGAAAGGTATAACACCGGGATTGGCATTACTGCTTGTTGGTGAAGACCCGGCTTCTAAAATCTATGTATCTTCCAAAGAAAAATCCTGCGCTATGGTTGGATTCAATTCCATTGTGAAGCGAGTACCCGAGACGACGAGTGAGGAGGAAGTACTTGCTATTGTTGCCGAATGGAATAAGGACGATAGTATTCACGGAATTTTGGTGCAATTACCATTACCAAAACATATTGATGAACAGAAAGTGATTATGGCAATTTCTCCGAGTAAAGATGTGGACGGCTTCCACCCCGAGAGTTTCGGTAGATTGGTCATTGGTTTGCCGGGATTTGTTTCCTGCACACCAGCCGGAATAATGGAGTTATTGAAACGCTCTAATATTGAAACAAAGGGCAAACATACGGTTGTTCTTGGACGTAGTAATATTGTCGGCAAACCGATAGCAAATTTACTATATCAAAAGCGTCCCGATGCAAATTCAATAGTTACGATTTGCCATACAGGTACAGATGACATAAAATATTATACAAAACAAGCCGATATTCTTATTGCCGCTGTGGGTGTACCGCAAATTATCAAGTCCGATTATATTAAAGACGGAGTTGTAATTATTGATGTCGGCATCAATAGGATTGAAGATTCAACACGTGAACGCGGTTACCGTCTTGTTGGTGATGTTGATTATAATGATGTTTTTGAGAAAGTATCTGCTATTACTCCTGTACCTGGCGGTGTAGGTCCGATGACAATTGCGATGCTGTTGTCCAATACATATAAATCTGCGGCGGGCGAAGTGTAGGCAATGAAAGAAAAGAGAAATAAAATTGAAATAATATTTGAAGATGATGCTCTAGTTGTTGTTTCCAAGCCGGCGGGTATGTTGTCTATACCCGATAGGTATAAGCACGATTTACCCAATTTAAAAGATTACTTCAAACAGATGTTCGGAAATATTTTTGTTGTTCATCGGCTTGATAGGGATACAAGCGGTGTTATGGTATTTGCTAAAAATGCTGATGCTCATCGCAATTTAAGTATGCAATTTGAAGATATGCTCGTTAAAAAAGTTTATTACTGTGTTGTTTCCGGTGTGGTGGGCAAAGATGAGATGGAAATTGATATACCGTTGATGAGCGACCCGAGTACGCCGGGTAAGTCAATCCCGAGTGTAAGAGGAAAAGATTCTTATACTGTTATCAAAGTATTAAAGAGATATAGGAATGCAACTTTAATTAAATGCTTATTGGTTACGGGCAGGCACCATCAAATCAGGGCGCACTGTTCTGCTATCGGGCATCCGCTACTTATTGACCCAATTTACGGGAATGCAGAAGAATTCCGACTTTCCTCAATAAAACGAAGAATGAAATTAAAAAAGGATACGGAAGAGCGACCCATTATCTCAAGAATAACTATGCACGCTAAGGAACTTGCATTTAGGCATCCGCTTACTAATGAGGAAGTAGGATTTACAGCAGATGAACCCAAAGACTTTGCGGCACTAATTCAAGTACTTAATAAATACTCGGCGGTAAATGATAAATTTATCTAAGTTATTAATTATTAACAATATTATTCGTCATTAAACTTTTATAATCTCTAATCGGTCTAAAAGTTAGTAACATTTTAGCTGTTTAGGTTGTTATATAAATAGAAAATAAATTTTATATATTAATTATAAGGAATATTCAAATGAGACGTTTTTTCTCACTACTATCACTAATGCTAATAATAGGAACATTAGCAGTAACTGCTCAGTATGATGGGCGGCAACTTCCTGCTTTTATGAAATATAACTATAAAGCTCCTAAGATGCTATTTGGCAAAGCAAGAGTATTAATAAGGGGAGATAGGTATATTAATGGACCAAAGCTTGATATTCCTGACCAAATTATGTCTGAAGATGGATTTAGGATTACCAATATTTCAGGAAAGCACGGCACACAAGATGAAACTTGGATAACATATAATCCTACAAATCCAAAGAATATTGTTGCTTCATCAAATAATACTCGTTATAATCACGCCGGAGTTGGTTACAAAATGGCAGCGTATTATACAACTGACGGTGGTGCTACATGGGCTGTATCGACTACGCCGAAAAATATGGGTGTTTACATTGACAAACCCGCACAAGGCGGAATGACAAATTTTGACCCGGGTATGGCTTTTGACACTCAGGGTAATTTGTATTATTCTTACGGATTTACACAAACTACTTCCGGTAATGACGAGGGCGATAACGGTATTTTTATCAATCAATCCACTGATGGTGGCAAAACTTGGTCTGAACCTATTCCTATTGTTCTTGCAACAGGCGGCTCGACCAAACAGGCATTTCATGATAGATATACTCTAACTAGTGATATAAACACTAATTCTGCATACAAAGATAGATTGTATATTACTTGGCAGAGATTCAAAGTTTCCCCGGGTGTTATGTTCTCTTATTCCGCCGATGGAAGTGATTCTTGGTCGTCTCCTATACGTTTATCAGGTACGGCTACACGTACGCAAGCACCTATGCCCACAGTTGGTCCTAATGGTGAAATTTATGTTGCCTGGCGGCAGAGTACAACCGGTCAAAAAACAAATATGGTCTTTCAAAAATCCACAGATGGTGGTGCGCACTGGATGTCAACTCCCAAAACCATTATGACAGTTACTAATCTTGGTGTTGTCAATTCGGAAAGCCATAGGAATGTTTTGCCGGATAAACAGCAGATGCGTATTTCTTCTTGTCCTTACATTACAGTTGATAGGTCGAACGGACCAAGAAAGGGTTGGATATATGTTGTAACGGCAGGTAAGGACGGTATAAGCAAACCTCATATTATGCTTACTAAATCAACTGATGGTGGTAGCACATGGTCTGCTATCCAAGTAATTGATGATAACAAAATCGGAACTGATGTATTCTTTCCTGCCATTACTGTTGACCCTGTAACCGGAATGGTTTCAGTTTTCTATTATAGTTCACAGAATGATAAAGATAATCATGGTGTTGATGCTTACATTGCTGTTTCATTCAACGGGAATGACTTTGGTAATTTCAGAATAACACCTAATACTTGGTATATAGATGATAGTCATGATGTTTCTTGGCAAGGGACAGGCAATTATTATTGGGGTGATTATGCAAGTATTACTTCTTATAATGGTACTGCATATCCCGTATTTTGGATGCCGAGTTCGCCTAATGGTTCGTATTATACAACCACTTCTTATGTGGCGGAAATCTCTGCACAACCGATGCCTCCGTCTGATGTAACATTTGTCAATACTTCGGTAGAACCGACGAAAGTTATATTAAATTGGAAAGACCCGACTAAAAACCGCCTTGGTGGTTCTATGGGTGATTTTAAGATACTAGTTTACAAAGGAAATCATAAGATTGCAGAAGTTCCAAAGGGAACTAAAACATATACCGATAATTCAGCTGTCGAAGGTGAAGTATTTACTTATAATCTAAAAACAAAAACAAGTGACGGTTTGGAAAGTGCGCTCGTTAGTGTTAGTGGTATTGCCGGTGGTTCGCCGGAACCAATGCCACCGACTGAAATCACTACTAAAATTGCAGACAACGGTATAATTGTTTCTTGGAAAAATCCATCAAAACATATTGACGGTACAAATTTAGATGATTTGAACAAAATTAAAATATTTGCCGATGACCAATTAGCCGCTACTGTAAGTTTGCCAAATATTCAAGCGGGACAGAACAGTAGTAAACTTGTAGAATTGACACCCGGCAAGTTCTATGATATTTCACTTGTTGCTGTTGCAAAGCGTCATGATAAGGACACAGACAGTAAATCTTCGGATACAGTGTTTAATTATGCAGGCGCTCCGATTGCAAACTTTAAAGATAATTTTGATGATAATAACAAACTAATTCCAACTTATGCTGTAGGTAGTACTAAGTGGGGTTTGACGAATAAGTATTCAAAATCTTCGCCAAATTCTTTGACTGATTCTCCCAATGAAAATTATCCAAATCGCGCAAATAACTTTATTATTTTTGCTCCTACAGTGATAACAAACGAAAAACCTACTCTTAGTTGGGACCATATAGCCGCTGTCCAGACAGGAGATTATGCAATTGTAAGTGTATCAAAAGATTTGAAAAATTGGTCTAATATTGCTTCTTTTGACAAAAATGCTCATACTGAATGGACGGGTAAAGTAGAAACAAGCCAATGGGTAGATGACCATAGAACATTGAAGGATTATGTTGGCGATACATTATATATTCGATTTACAATAGCAACAAATCTTTTTAAGACAGGAGATGGTTGGTTCATTGATAATGTTCAGTTAGATGACAATACGAATTCTGTGAATGAATGGAATGAACTATTAAATGGTATTAATCTATCTGTCAATCCTAATCCTGTACGCGAAGATGCTACTATTAACTTGCATTTATTGAAATCCGGTAATGTTACAATTGAGATTTATAACATTATTGGGCAAAATGTTCAGTTTATTCAGAGTTCATTTATGCCAGCCGGTGCTTACACTATTCCTTTCAATACTAACGAACTCAATAGTGGAGTATATAGTGTTCGTCTGACTATTGACGGTATTAGTAGATTTGAAAGATTTATTATTAACAGATAATATCTTAATTCAATAGTCCGAAATTTATTTTGGGTATGATTTACAATCTCCGATTGCTTTTGCGGTCGGAGATTTTTTTTGTCTTTTTCCCGTTAATTAAAGACATATTAAATTTTTGCAGTTAATTATTTATTTATATCTTTGCCTTTCCTTATGTATGATTAATTGATTTATTTTATGTCAGATAGAAAAAAAGACAAAGTAAAACTAAGCGACTTCCCGAAAACGTATTGGGTTGTTATTATGTTCGAGTTTTTCGAGCGCGGTTCGTATTACGGAATGATGAGTTTCCTTTCCGTATATCTAACGAATGAATTATTATTCTCCAAAGCACAAGTCGGAACAATCAAGGGTGTGATTCAGCCCTTGCTATATTTATTACCTATATTTACAGGAGCTATTGCAGATAAAATAGGATACCGCAAAACTCTGCTTGTGGCATTTTCTCTGCTTGGCGCCGGATATTTCCTGACAAGTCAGGTAAATGATTATACTTATGTGTTCGGCGCATTGCTAATTATGGCTTTCGGCGCAGGCTCTTTCAAACCTGTTGTATCCGGTACTATCGCCAAAGTAACTGACGAACGAACTAGTTCCTTAGGATTCGGTATTTTTTATTGGATAATTAATCTCGGAGCTTTTCTTTTCCCGCTTATACTCGTACCGGCTTTGAAATCAATTAACGGTTCTTATGTTATGATTGCATCGGCGATATTTACAGGTGCAATGATTTTACCAACAATTTTCCTTTTCAAAGAGCCGGCACGTGAGCAACGGAAAAAAGAACCGATTACGCAAGTTGTCAGAGATATTTTTGGAAAAATATGGCTTGTTGTTCTCGATTGGAAATTTATTATTTTCATTTTCATTTATTCGATTTTTTGGATACTATATTTCCAGATGTTCGACACGGTTCTTTGGTATGTCAATATGTTTGTTGACCCGACTGAATTAAATAATGTAATAGCCCCCGTTCTTAACAATGTATTTGGTATAAAATGGTTCTTTGATGTGGAGCATGTTACGGTTATAAATGCCGGAACGATTATCCTTTTACAACTTTTCATTTCATCGCTTGTGAAGAATACAAAAGCACTACCAACAATGATAATCGGAATATCATTCGGAATTATCGGTATGGGTATTTTGGCATTAAGTCAGAGTATATGGGTGTTTATCGGTGGCATTATTATTTTTTCAATTGGTGAAATGACTGCACACCCCAAATTTATTTCATATCTCGGTATGATTGCACCACCCGACAAAAAGGCTACTTATATGGGCTTTGGTTTCCTATATGGTGTGCCGAGTTCGCTTTTCGGTCCGATAATCGGTGCTTGGCTCTACGTCTTACTTGTAGATAATCCTATGATTGAATTTGTTAAAAGTTCTGTTGCAAGCGCAGGACATAGCAATTTGCTTAGTGGAGACCTGACGATTAATGACGCATTGAACATTGCACAGAAAGCAGGCATAGAAAAAGCTGAAGTATTGCAACATGCACATACCAGCGAATTATGGCTTATTTTCTGTGGTATTGGAATTGTTTGTATTACCGGCTTACTTATGTATGATAAGTTCATTGGGACGCGCACTGCTTCTGATGTGAAATAAGCACGCATTCTACATCTTATCACGTACTAAGGCAGGTGGCTATTCTGTCCCTCGCTCTTTGGGTGGGGGTATGGGGGTGGGTTCAAGAGTAGTAAACAGCCGCTCCTCCCGAAATTGGGCATTCGGTTTTATAAGATAAGCAATTGCTTTTTACCATTTTTCCCATACGTTAAAGCACGTGGCTATTGGACAGCCGAAAAAGCACCCGAGTAAATAAATAAATATATTATAAAAATATAATTGCGTATTTTTGTAAGTTATACTAATGAAAGTGAGTAATGAAAAATCCCGATAGAAAATCAAAAGAGGAACGCGAAAGCGAAAATACAAAACCTAAGAAAGGTTTTTTGTATATTGTATCTACACCGATTGGAAATGATGAAGATATTACATTAAGGGCTTTGCGTGTCCTAAAAAAATGTGATATTGTTGTTTGCGAAGAACCGAAAACGGGGGCGCGTTTACTGCATAAATTGAATTTGAAGCAAAGAATGGAACTGCTGAACGAGCAAAATGAATTTGACAAAGCTCAGGAACTTATTCAAATGCTGGAAGACGGGCTACATCTCTGTTTGGTCAGTGATGCAGGTACTCCGCTTTTTGCCGACCCGGGATATACTCTTGTGCGTATGGCTCTGAAACGTGATATATATATTTCTGTTGTACCGGGTGCATCAAGCATTATGACTGCTATTGTTCGCTCGGGATTCAATATCCAAAAATTTTACTATGCAGGATTCCTTAGCCGTAAATCAGAGGAACGTTTACAGGAGCTTGAGTATCTAAAAAATGTTTCTACTACTGTTGTCCTACTAGAAACTCCGTACCGTATGCTTCCGGTGCTAAAAGCCGCTGCCGAAGTTATGCCGGATAGAGAAGCGTATATCGGTTGCAATCTTACTATGCCCTATGAAACGCACCATTACGGTACATTTAAGGAATTACTTGATAAGTTCTCCGAAATGAGATTTAAGGGCGAATTTATTATCGTTCTTGAAGGTAATAAAGTTTCCGGTGGAAACGAATTTAAATCATTTAGACATTCACGCGATACTTCGTCAGGAAGGCGGTATTCAGACAGACGTTCGTCAGGCAAGCGTTATTCCGAGCGCGGCTCATCAGACAGGCGTTCGTCAGGTAAGCGTTATTCCGAGCGCGGCTCATCAGACAGGCGTTCATCAGGTAAGCGTTATTCCGAGCGCGGCTCATCAGACAGGCGTTCATCAGGCAAGCGTTATTCCGAGCGCGGCTCATCAG
>CAZOOR010000030.1:0-5984 GCA_964581505.1 uncultured Hyphomicrobiales bacterium | reverse complement strand
GGCTCATCAGACAGGCGTTCATCAGGCAAGCGTTATTCCGAGCGCGGCTCATCAGATAGGCGTTCATCAGGTAAACGTTATTCCGAAAAAAAGGGTGAACAAAGAAACAAATATCGGAAATAGTTTTATTTATGATATAGATTTGATTTATTATGAGTGAATTTCAAATTGAAGGTAATATTGTTGATATTGTTAGCCGAACGATTTTTAAAGGTGTGCTTACCATTGGTGATGGCTATATAAAATCAATTGAGAAAAAAAATGTTGAGGCAAACAATTTTATTTTGCCCGGATTAGTTGATGCCCATATCCATATCGAAAGTTCTATGCTTGTTCCTTCGGAATTTGCACGTATTGCAGTAAAGCATGGTACTGTGGCTACTGTATCCGACCCACACGAAATTGCAAATGTTCTTGGCATTGATGGCGTTCGATATATGATTGAAAGCGGCGAAAATGTACCTTTGAAATTCTATTTCGGAGCGCCCTCCTGCGTGCCGGCAACTCCTTTCGAGACTTCAGGCGGCAAACTTGATGTTCCTGAAATTGAAGAATTACTTGCTGATGACAAAATACACTATCTAAGCGAAATGATGAATTTCCCGGGTGTGCTGTTTGATGTACCCGATGTTATGGCTAAGCTCGAAATTGCTAAGAAACATAATAAGCCTATTGACGGGCATGCACCGGGATTGTTCGGTGATGATGCCGCCAAATATATTAATGCAGGTATCAGCACTGACCACGAATGTTTCACTATTGACGAGGCAATCGGTAAAATTGACTTGGGTATGAAAATTTTAATTCGCGAAGGCTCGGCGGCTAAGAATTTCGATGCTTTAAAGCAGTTAATCAAATCGCATAATGACAAAGTTATGCTTTGTTCCGATGACTTGCACCCAAATGACTTGCTAAAAGGGCATATTAATCTATTGGTGAAACGTGCCTTATCGGAAGGCTTTGATTTATTTGATGTGTTGGCGGCTTGTACTCTTAATCCAAAGGAACATTATAATTTGAATATCGGCTTACTGCAAGATAAAGACCCCGCAGATTTTATCGTTGTTGATAATCTGGACGAATTTAATATTGAACAAACATTTATTAATGGTAAAAAAGTTGCTGAAAACGGTCTTGCTACATTTGATACTCAACCTGCAGAAAAAGTTAATAATTTCAAAGCCGAACCGAAAACAGCAGATGATTTTCACGTTCAGTTTACCGGCGGCAAAATACGAGTGATTGAAATTGTGAAGGGACAGCTCGTAACAAACGAAGTCCCGCTTAGCCCAAATGTAGATAATGGAAATATTGTATCTGCTCTCGAGCGTGATAAACTGAAAATTACAGTTGTGAACCGCTATGAAAATGCTAAACCGGCAATTGGTTTTATCCGCGGTTTTAAAATCAAGACAGGAGCAATTGCTTCATCTGTTGCCCACGATTCTCATAATATTGTTTGTGTCGGTACGAGTGATGAAAATATTGCAAAAGCTGTTAATGCAGTAATCAAGAATAGGGGGGGGCTTGCAGTAGTTGATGATAATGAAATTCTTGAACTACCTTTGCCTATTGCCGGCATTATGACTGATGAAACCGCCGCAGATGTAGCCGCCAAATATGAGGCAATTGAAAGCAAAGTAAGGGCTATGGGTTCACGCTTGTCCGCTCCTATGATGACACTCTCTTTTATGGCATTAATCGTTATTCCGAGTTTGAAGCTTAGCGACAAAGGATTATTTGACATCAATAAATTTGATTTTGTTGATTTGGCTTGTTGATTTTGGTCTTGCTCCAATAAGTAAGCCCGCTTGACGCGCTAAAACCAAACGGGCTTGGAGGCTGCTGTATGAAAAAGTTGCTTACAGCTATATTACGGCTTCCTGTTCCAAAAGTTTCAATCTACTTGAAAATAATTCTTTGAACAGTCTGCTCACCTCGTGCCGTCTGTATTACGACTATGTACATACCTGCGACAATATCGGGGACGCTGTATTCGCGTGAATAATCACCTGCATTTAATGATATGGATTGTTCCAAATTCATTATTGTTTCGCCTTGTAAATTATGAATGGATATTGAAAGCATTCTACTTTCGCTCAGATAAAACTTCACATTGAATTTTTTATTTGCTGATGGATTGGGATACAGTAGCATATTTTCAATTGAGCCGCTACAAGCATGCCAGACATCAAAGAATGCTTTCTTCCCGACTATTGCCGAATTCTTGCAAATATTATTAACATCTTTTGCCAACTCTACTTCCATTTTTAAGTTTGTCCTATATCTTTCCGGCAATAAATTGATAAATTCTTCAGTCGGCTCATACCATAAAAATAAAGTGAAGTCATTTTCTTTATCATTATCATCAATACCTATATCAACTTTTATAGGAATGATTTTATTCAGATTTATCATACCCAATGATTTATAATCAATATTGTTTTTACCTTTATAAAAATTATCTCTTTCCTTCTTATCTACTCCTTGTTGGTCAAATATTTTTTCAATATATAGACTATCATTCTTGGTTAATACAATCGGTCTGGATATTTCTAGAAAATACTTGCTGTTGTATTCTCGTTTTTTTACAGAATAAATATGTGTATGTAAATATATCTCATCCAGTAAGCTTAGAGGAATAGTGTCTCTTTCTGCATTTAAAAATATCGTTTGTCTTGAATTATTTGGGATAAAGAGATTGTCTTGATACATTTGCTTTATCCCATTAGCATCGGTTAATAAAATAGGATGGAATGTCTTCTTTTTCAAATCATTATCAATTATAGGGTTGTATATTTCATGTATTGAATAATCTTTGTAATTATATGAAGTCATCATTGAATGTCCAAAAAACTGTTTGATTTTTAAACCCGGTTTCTTAATGCTGTCGCGGATAATTTCCAAACCTAACTTCTTTAATTCATCCTTTTTAAGTCGAATATAGTTGATACCTGACAAATTAACTCTTTCGACACGTGGGTGTATTTGCTTATTTGAGTTTTTTCGTTTATCTACAAAGTACCGGAAAATATGTCCACTATCCTTTGCATTACTTTCATTCTCATCAGCTGTTTCATCAGTTTGTTTTTTATTGCTTTCATTTGATAAAGCATTATTGGCGGCATTCATTGTTTTTGCTACTGCCAAATTGCTTGTACTCTTCTTAGTATGTTCGATTTCCTGTTTTGCAACAGTGCTTGTAGGTTCTTGGCTTTTTATTAAATATGATTTCTTGTAAATATTATGGGAATCATTTGCTTGATTGAAAACGCCAAAAGAAAAAAGCGTAAACAATAGTACTGCTGTTATAGATGTTAAGACTGTCATAATTAAAACTCCTCTTTTATTTATTAATGAAATCTTATTGTTTGGCTTTGAATGATTTTCAATTAACATTTTTGCATCTGTTTCATCAAGCAAAGGCTTTTGAATTTTTGCTTCGGAAAACATATTATCTATTTTGTTCTCGTTTTTCATTGTTTTCATCTGATTTATTTATTAATAATTTTAGCTGTATGAATAGGCGTATCTGTATTGTTAATGATATTTATATCATTTACAAGCAGAGCCTTTAATCCTTCTCTTGCTCGTCTTAGCCTTGATTTAACACCTGAGATTGTCCCGCCTTGAATTTTCCGTATTTCATTAATGGAAAATCCGTTAATCTCGAAAAGTATTATTGCTTCCTTTTGCTTATCCGGCAATTCGGATAAAAGTTTGTATAATACTTTGACGTCATATTTTTCATTGTTAATATGGTTAGTAGCAATATAACTCAATATTGTTTGCCGATTATTGCGAATAAATACGGCTCGTTTTCTATTTTTCCTGTGCAGTCTTGAAGCAATAGTAAATAAATAACTCAGGAATGCTTGTTCATCTTTCAATTTATTGAAGTTATTATAAGCATTGATTATTGTGTCCTGCACCAAATCTTTTGCATCTTCATCATTGCGGCAAATAGCCCTTGCGTAATTTGATAGATTATTAAGCATTGGATTTAGCAACTCAAAGAATTGAACCGAATATTTATTTTTGTTTTTCATTTGCTTTCATAGTGTAGGTGCAGTTCAAGTTAAAAAAGTTTCACAATAATCAAAAATTTTTTCTGCTTGTCTATCGTCTTGCATATTTTTAAAATATAGTAGTTATTATGAAGAACAAATATAATTTGTCGGTTTTACTTAGTATAGTTCTATTTCTCTTTCCGATTATTACGGCACGTGCGGAATCGGATAGGCATATTATGTGGGAAGTATGTGGCGATTCCGCAACGGTTTATCTGCTGGGTTCAATCCATGTAGGGCAGAAGAGTTTGTACCCTTTGGACGATGTTATTTCAGATGCTTTCGCTCGAAGTGATTATCTCGTTGTCGAGGTTGATATGAACAAAATAAATCCTATGGAGTTGATGAAGCGTGCATATTATAAGGGGGGCGATAGTCTGAAAAATCATATCAGCAAACAGGTATATGTTAAACTAAAGGCGGAATTTGATAAATCGAATATACGGGAATCTTTCTATGCAAAGATGAAACCTTGGTTTGCCGTCCTTACTATTATGAATATGAAAATGGCGGCTGAAGGCTTTGATGCCGCTTCCGGTATTGATATTCATTTTCTAAACAAAGCAAAGGGAGTGTTCAAAGATATAATTGAATTGGAAACTCCTGATTTCCAAATTTCTTTGTTGGATTCTATTTTGGGTGATATGCAAGATGACTTTGTACTGTATTCTATGGAGGACATTGAAGACAGTGATACACAAGTCGATGATATGTATAATGCTTGGAAAAAGGGAGATGATGCCGCTCTTGATAGCATTGCTTTCGCTCAATATAAAAGTATGCCGAATTCCGAAGCGTTTAAAAAGGCTTTTGTTTTCGATAGGAATATTGCTATGGCAGACAAAATTGTTCAATTTCTAAAAACATCAAAAACATATTTTGTTGTTGTTGGTGCCGCTCATTTAACCGGTGAAAAAGGTGTAGTGAAATTATTACAAAAAAGAAATAAATATAAAATCATTCATAGATAGGAATTATTATGCTGTTGAAAGGGAAAATTGCATTAATTACAGGAGCATCTGCCGGTATAGGCAAAGCCATTGCAGAATATTTTGCGGCGGAGGGTGCATCATTAATATTGGTAGCAAGACGAATTGAAAAAATCGAAGAACTTGCTGCCCAACTGGCAAGTAAATATAATACAGATGCGAAGCTGTTGGAGATTGATGTTAGAGATTATTCTAAGATTGTTAATGCTTTCGAGACACTTGATAGCAAATGGAAGAGTATAGACATTCTGGTAAACAATGCCGGCAAAGCAAGAGGCTTTAATAAAATTCACGAAGGGCTAATTGATGATTGGGAAGAAATGATTGATACGAATATCAAAGGTCTGCTATATTTTTCACGTGTAATAATACCCGAAATGCTCAAACGAAACAGCGGACATATCGTTAATATCGGTTCGATTGCCGGCGAAGAAGTTTATCCGAACGGCAATGTCTATTGCGGGACTAAATTCGCTGTTCATGCCCTAAGCAAAGCTATGGCTATTGACCTGAACGGAACTAATGTGCGTATTTCCAATATTGCACCCGGACTGGTAGAAACCGAATTTGCGGAAGTGAGATTCCACGGTGATAAGGAAAAGGCTGAAACAGTTTATCAGGGCTACAAACCGCTCGAAGCCGATGATATTGCAGATATTGCCTTATTCTGTGTAACTCGTAAACCTCACGTTATGCTACAAAATATATTGGTAACACCGACTGCTCAGGCAAGTGCAACAATAGTGCATAAGGAATTGGATAAATAATAGACAAAAAATAAATTTTATTAATATAAAAAATAGTGTTAATTTTGAAATCCTGAAATATACAAACGGAGAGGTGGCAGAGTGGCTGAATGCACCGGTTTGCTAAACCGACGTAGGGTTTATGGCTCTACCGGGGGTTCGAATCCCCCCCTCTCCGC
>CAZOOR010000029.1:0-32657 GCA_964581505.1 uncultured Hyphomicrobiales bacterium | reverse complement strand
TATATGCGCAAAACAACAATTGCAATGCAAAAGCAGCAGAGTTAAATGTCTAATTAATGATTTGGGAATTGTATAAAAATTCCAAACTTTCTCATTTTCCATTTTCAATCAAAGTAAAAAATATTTGGGTTTGAATTTTCATTATTCGATATAAATTAGTAATTTAGCAAAGAACAGTAAATACATAAAATTGAATATGAAAAAATTCCGGGGGGAAATATGAGAATTTTTCTTTTAATATTGTTATCTGTTTTTATCATTAATACGCTTGATACGCAAGCGGGGAATGATAAAATAAGATATTATCTACAACTTGTTGCACAGGGCAAGATTGATGACGTCAAGCGTGATTTGCCGGATTTATTGATTGACTATCCAGATGACCCGGGTATTCAGCTTTTGCACGCAGTCGTTATTGAAGATGTTTTCAAAGCTGTAATGATTTACGAACGTATTGTTACCAATTATCCGACTAATGAGTTTGCCAATGATGCTTATTGGCGTATTGTCCAGTTCTATGCGGTGAAAGGTGATACGACATCAGCACAGAAAGTAATGGCTCTGTATCGCGATGCCTTTCCTGATTCTCCATATCTGATTACTGCGGCAGAGGCAATTCGTACTGCAAAAGGGGTAGCAAAGACTTCGGGTAGGACTACTGTATTAAAATTAACAGGCAAGAAAAAAACACCGAAAAAGGTTGTTGTCCAAAAGGAAGTTAAACCGAAAATCCAATACATAGATTCACCTACTCCGCCGAAAAAAAATGCTACGGTTGCAAAAAGAACATCTAAAGGACAATATGGTTTACAGGTAGGCTTATATAGTACTATTGATGCGGCGGAATCCGAAGTTGAGCGTTTCCGCGAAATGCGATTGAAAGCGGATATTGTCATCAAAGAGATTAACGGAGTTGAACGCTATGCTGTCGTAATCGGTGATTACTCCTCACGCGAATCTGCGGAAGCGGCTAAAAACATTGTCCAACAACAATGTAATTGCACTCCTTTAATATTTGAAAAATAAATAAGCAATAAGGGGCTATGCGGAAATTAGCACAGCCCCTTTTTTATTACTTCAATATTCAACGATTAATCATAAGAAGTTCGGTTTTAGTATATTGCAAGTTCCCGAGAACATCTTTGGTTTCGATAATGGTTTTTGCATAAATTCCCGACAATTTATCAATCATCCAGTATTTTACTTTTTTAAAACCATCAATTGCTTCGACAATAGTGCAATAGAATTGTCCGGCAGGTACTAAAATTGTATCCTTGCCGACTACCCGAAAATAAACGGGAGTTTCATTTGGAAAGAAGTCATTATATCGTTCCGACAATCCGCCCTTGTAATTTTCGGAATACTGTATTGTATCTTTTTGGTTTAGGATTTTATTGGAAAATGTAACAGTTTCCTTTTCATTATCAACTTTGATTTTGGAAAGCAGATAATCGTATGTCAGTATATCAAAATCTTCTATAAGTGTACCGCGAGCTAAAACAATCTCGGAAATCTTCGCCAGTCTCTCAACCATCAATTCAAAATCACGCCAAGGCAATTTGTTTTGTTCTTCATTCAAATCAATATTTTCAAAGTCTTCTTCGGTGAATGTAAGGCGTTCAATGTCGCGAGCATCAGGAACTAGCTTTGTGATGTCGAACACAGCGTTTTTTTTGATAATACTTATTTTATGGGACTTATGAAATTTGATTTTACTCAAACCCCTGAAATCACTTTGCAATGCAATAATAATTATAGAGGAATCTGCCGGATTGTAAATCCATTGTCCGGAGTTACGCGTTGTAACACCATCAAAATTGTTGATTGAATTAAATTTATTAGGTTCTGAGAATTTAATGTACATAAATTCCGATGAAGATGTTTCCATTTCCCAAATACCAAATATATTTGAGCGTTTATTGTCCGAATTGATTTTTTCTTGATTAATCTTTGAATAGTAATAGATTGTACTCTCTTTCTTAATAATCAATTCCTTATGATTAAGTTTCAGTATCTTTGCATTCCCGTTGAAATCTTTATCCGTTTGTGATTTGAAAAAAATAGATTTGTTTATTGCATTATAAGACCACTCCCCAAACTCTAATCCAAATATTTTAATCTTACCATTATTACTAAGTTCTAAAATAAAATAAGGCGCAGTTGTATCGTTTGTCGAAACCACCTTATAATTCAACCATTCACCACTGATATACGATGTTTGGGATTTTGCAAAAACAGACAAAATAACAAATAGAAAAAATAAAAAAATCTTACTCATATTTTTTTCAACTTTGTGAAGTACTTAGAATAATGCTATTAAATCAATTCTCTTTTTCTAATAATTCCCAAATTTTAAATTTAAGAGTTTTAATATTTTCGTGAGAGACAGATGAAATAAGCAAGGGGGAAATATGAGATTCCGAAAATTTAAGTTTAGCAAGTTCATTTTTTGTTTCTTCATCAATAATATCAATTTTACTGATTGCAACAAACTGCTGTTTATCAAGCATTTCGGGATTATATTTTTCCAACTCATAGCGAAGAGTATTATAATCATCAACGGGAGATTCACTGGTAGCTTCTATAAGGAAAAGTAGAACACGTGTACGCTCTACGTGCCGCAAAAACTGAATACCTAAGCCTTTACCTTCGGCGGCACCTTCAATCAATCCAGGGATATCTGCCACTGTATAATTTTTTGCATAATCAATTTTCACAATACCGAGATTGGGTACAAGTGTTGTAAACGGATAATCCGCAATCTTGGGTTTTGCCGCCGATATTGTGGAAATAAGCGTAGATTTACCTGCATTCGGAAAACCTACAATACCTACATCGGCAATAAGTTTCAGTTCGAGAATTACTTCAAGTTCTTCACCGGGGAGACCCGGCTCGGCATAGCGTGGGGTTTGATTTGTAGCAGAGCGGAATTCCCAATTTCCTTTACCGCCTTTGCCTCCTTTTAATGCAAGAAATTCCTCGCCTGCATCTGTTAGGTCTGCCAATATTTCATCTGTTTCGGCATTCTTAACAAGAGTACCGCAGGGAACATTGATAATCAGGTTTTCTCCGTTCTTGCCGAACATTTTTTTAATACCGCCATTGGCGCCGTCCTGTGCAAAAAAGTGTCGCTTATATTTGAAGTCAAGTAGCGTGTTCATCTGTTTGTCGGCAACGAAAATAACATTACCACCCTTGCCCCCATTGCCACCTTCAGGACCGCCTTTTGGCACAAATTTTTCTCTACGAAAGCTAACCATACCGGGACCGCCTTTGCCCGAGCGTATAATAATTTTAGTTCTATCAATAAATTTCATTCAGTATCCCGATTCTTATTTTCATTAATATCAAAGTCATCTTTATTCCCCTGTGATTTCATTTTATTTAATGCTTTTGAAATTGAAGACAATTCATTAGAAAGTTCCATCATTTCGCGATAGCTCTTGTTCAGTTCCACATCTTCATTCAACTCGGAAACATTTTCATTATCATCATCAAGTAGCTCCTGAAGCTCCGGTGGTAGAATTGAATTGAAATCATCATCAATAGTCGTGTCATTGACGTTTACATTCTCATCTTCATTTGTTTTAATATTCGAACCGCTCGGTTGATAGAGTTCGGGATTTTGCTCAATATCTTTTAGCAGTTCTAATATTTGTTTCAGAAACATTTCACCGTTGATTTGCTTAATATTTTGATTGAGCAATAGGACTTCGAGTTTATTTTTCAACGGCTCAATACCTTTATCGTCCAAGAAAATAATTAGAGATTCAATCGGGAAAAGAGTTTTATCATCAACTGTCGGCTGAACGGGATTGAAGAATCTAATGAGGGGCATCAGTAAATCAATAAATTCTTCGGGCAGAAGTGAAAACAAAAAGTCATTATCAATCTTTTCTATGATATTTGAGAACTCCAAAAGAGAGAATAAATCACGTTCGCTTTCAATCAATTTGTTTTCATTTACGTATTCGATAAAGCCTGCTATGAGATAGTCATATCCTTTTAAGAAACTGAGCCGCTTGACAATTTCCAAATATGCTTTGGTTGGTTCGCCGCGGAATACAAACCATTTCAATGTTGTACGCGGACGAATCAGAAAATTGAGACGAGTGGTAACAGCGGCATCAATAGTTGTCCTAATTGTCGGTCTGTCGAAGCGAGCAATTTGAAATAAAATATCATCAAGTTCATCAAGATGCAATTTTATTTGAACGCTCTTGAAATCAAATAGAGGGTTGGTTTCCCTGCGAATTTGTTCCTCATATATCCAACTGTTTACTTCTGCATTGAAGTAAGTTTTATAATATTCATCTATATTGGAATTTTTTAAAATTTCGTCAAGATTGACAAATCGTTTATTAATGCCAATTGTTTGAGCCAATTTTTGCTTTTGAGTTATAATTATTTCTTCGAACATAATTGAGCTTTTCTGTTATAAACAAATGATGAAAATACAAACTAAGAAAAAATATTAGTCAATGCCAATGAAATTCTGCTTACTCGCTGAATTTCAATATTATCAAAAGAAAGTTCATTTTTATAATCGGGCACAAATGCTTTTTTAATACCTAGCTTAGCCGCTTCGGCAATTCTTTGTTCCAAATTGGAAATTTGTCGGACTTCGCCTGTCAATCCGATTTCGCCCATTATTACCGTGTGTTCCGGAATCGCTTCATCACGGTGCGAACTTACGAGTGCGGCGGCAATTCCAAGGTCAATTGCCGGGTCGTTAATTGATATACCCCCGGCAACATTTGCAAAAACATCATAATGATTAAATTTAATACCGAGTCTTTTTTCCAAAACAGCGAGAATCATTTGCAGACGACGAAGTTCAATGCCGTTAACGGTACGTTGAGGCATCGAATAACTTGTTGATGATACAAGAGCCTGCACTTCGAGTAGGAGCGAGCGGCTACCTTCCATTGCGGCAACAATTACAACACCCGGGTCGGGCTTAGAGCGATTAACAAGAAATAACTCCGAAGGATTACTAACCTCGACAAGTCCGGCGCTTTGCATATCGAATACACCGATTTCGTTTGTTGAGCCATAACGATTTTTTATTGCACGTAGGATACGATACGAATATGTCTTTTCACCCTCGAACTGCAGGACGGTATCGACCATGTGTTCTAATATTTTCGGACCTGCAATGAAGCCTTCCTTTGTTACATGTCCTACAATCATTATTGCTTTATTCAGTTTCTTCGCTACCCTCATCAATCGCGAGGCACATTCTCTTACTTGCACTATGCTACCCGGAGTCGAGTCTATTTGTGAACTGTAAATAGACTGGATAGAGTCAATAATAATAACATTCTGTTCCGAATTTTCAATTGTGGAAATAATAGTTTCAAGATTAGTCTCGGACAAAATTTCCAAATTGCCCGGAATAGCGTTCAGTCGTGCAGAGCGATGTTTAATCTGTTGCAAGGACTCTTCGCCGGTAATGTATAGTGGCAAATAATTATTAATCTGAGTGCAAATTTGCAACATCAATGTTGATTTACCGATGCCCGGGTCGCCACCGATTAACACAACCGAACCGGGAACAATGCCACCACCAAGTACACGGTCGAACTCTGCAATGCCTGTACGAAGACGATAATCATTAGAACTGATAATATCGTTGAGCGGAACAGGTTTTGATTTCTCCACTTCGATTAGTTTAACTCTGTTCTTTGCGGCAATAATGGATTCTTCCAAAGTATCCCACTCACCACATTGGGAACATCTACCTTGCCAGCGAGCAGATTTGTACCCGCAATTTGTGCAAATAAATTCGGTTTTTGTTTTCATTTTGATAAAATAATACTCAATTGACGGAAATAAAAGAATAAAATAAGAAAAATTTCTTTTTTGGTAAATAAAATTTCATTAATTTAGAAATGCTAATGCAATTGTAAATATTGGAATTGCATATATTTGTAAGCAGTGAATTGCTTAATGGGGCTGTATTAATGCTTTTCAGCGAAAATAATTAATCACTTATTGAGTTTTTCCGCTTTCGTTTTATCAGTTTTTTTTGGAGTTTTTATATGAATATCTATGTTTCCAACCTGAAATTCACAATGACCGAAGATGAATTAAAAGAAATATTCAGTGAGTTCGGTGAGGTCGAATCAGCAAAAATTATTTCTTTCCGCGAAACAGGCAGGTCAAAAGGTTTCGGTTTCGTTGAGATGGATGACGAAGCGGCTACTAAGGCAATCGAAGCTCTCAACGGTAAGGAAATCCAGGGACGTGAGCTAAAAGTAAACGTAGCACACGAAAGAAAAGAATATTAACTTTGCTTGCTATTTGACTTCTTGTTCTTGTTTTATTTCTCGAACTTAATCAAATACATTAAATAGCCAAGTTTGTTTGATATTTTGTTTATCATATCTTTTTCAAGATATGGAAAGGATATTTTTGTGTCTTATGTCTTTTTTATTATCCAATCTTAAATAGGTTGGATTTTTTTGTTTTTTTTCTTATTGTTGAATAATGTTTTGAAAACAAAAAGAATAATATTGTTTATATTTATGAGCACTTTGGTCATACGTCTTGCCGTTTCTTTTTATTATAATGAAAAGACGGACATTGCTTATTGGGAATACGGTCCGCTTGCCGAGAATATGGTAGCCGGCAATGGTTATTCATTGTTCTATAAATCGGACTTATATATTCCGAGTTTAATCCCACCGGATAGTCCGCTTCTTGACGAACAACCATACCCCTCAGCATATATGATGCCCGGCTATCCTTCTTTTCTTGCCGCTATGTTTATTCTATTCGGCAATAGACCCGATTTAATTATTTTCATTGTGCAAGCAATACTCTCTGCTTTCACTGCTATATTGATATATAAAATAACTATGAATTTTGCCGATAAGCGGGCGGCAATCTTTGCGGCGGCAATATATATATTTCTGCCCGAAATGATTTATCCAACTGTATCAATCGGACCAACTTCTTTTCTGCATTTTTTCTTGGCATTGTTACTATTTATTCTATCCCAAAAGCCCGTTAAAGAATTATCGATTTCAAATGCTTTACTGATTGGATTAATTGTAACGGCATTGCTATATTTACGACCTGCATTTGTAGTCTTCGTTGGGATTCTCATTTTATATTTCCTTCTCAAGAAATACTATAAACAAGCATTTGTTATTATAATTGTTGTTACATCTTTGCTTATTCCGTGGTCGGTTCGCAATTATATGGTTTTTAATAAATTTATTCCATTTACTACAAGTACTGGATTGAATACATATCGCGGGCATAATCCATATTATCCGGGATTTTGGCAAGATGATAAAACGAAAAATGAAATAAGTGCTTATGCCGATTCGAGCAATTTTGAAATAAAGATGAGCGATGTATTTATGGACTTAGCTTTGAAGGAAATAAAAGAGCATCCGGTAAAGGAATTTTTTACTTCATTCGAAAAGTTGGCTTATCTCTGGATATATTATCCTTATGATAGCCGCACGGGTAATCCCTTGTATTTATTTCCTTGGCTATTATTGTTAGCATTATTCATAATTACTATATGGCGAAGCTTCGATTTTGAACATAAAAAGTATATTTATATCGTGCTAATTGCCTGTTCAATCAATTCAATGCTTTTCTTTGCGCTGTTACGTTATCAGACAATAATGAAAATTGCAGTAATCCCATTGGCGGCACAGGGGATAGTATTAATTTGGGAAAAGTATAATCGGAAAAAATAAATTATTTCTATTTCGTAATATATAATGATTGTATCAATTCTATTTGAAAGAGCATAAAGTAAAATAAAATGAAATTTTTAATAATAATAGCAATTATCACTGCGTTGTTTTATTTCGGTGGTATATATATAAAAAAAACACTTAACAAAAAGCTGAAAAATATCTTTACTGCGGGCTTCGGTACGGAGAAAAAGGAAGAAAAGGACGAAGTGTTATACAAGGAAGACGATATAATTGTGCTGAAAGGCGAAGCAAAGGACAAAGAGCAAAAGAAAGAAAATGATGGAAGATAAATTGCCCGTAATTGCCGCTATTGATTTAGGTACTAACTCTTTTCATTTGGTAGTAACGGCAATTGCCAGCAAAGGTACGTTAAAAGTATTTACAACTGAAAAAGAAATGGTTAGACTCGGCACGGGTAGCGGCGATATGAAGGAATTAAATGTAGTTGCTATAGAGCGTGGCGTTAATTGTATGGTGCGTTTTTCCGAACTTGCCAAAAGCCGCAATGCCGATGTGGTAGCTGTTGCTACAAGTGCAGTTAGGGAAGCATCTAACAGAAACGAGTTCCTAAAAAAAGTTAAAGACAAAAGTGGAATTGATGTTCAGGTTATCTCCGGCTACGAGGAAGGACGTCTTATTTATATTGGCGTTATCCATGCACTACCCGTATTGAATAAAAAGACATTAATAATTGATATTGGCGGAGGTAGCACGGAAACCGTTGTAGGATTGAATGGTGAAATGCAATATGTCAATAGTGCCAAACTTGGCGCCATAAGATTAACAAAGAGATTTAATTTAGATAGCAATCCAACAAAAGAAAACATTAAAGCATGCCGCGAATACATACACGGCGAATGGGCGCCTACTATCAAGAGACTTGGTGAATGCAAAGTTAAAACGGTTGTAGGTACTTCGGGTACTATCCTGAGTTTAGCCGTAATGGCTATGAGTAATAACGAGGAAGAAATTCCCGATGTACTAAACGGGATTACAGTGTCGCGAAAAAATTTGCAAAAAGTAATTAATAAAATCGCAAAAGCTAAATCGGTGAAAGAGCGTTTAATGCTTCCGAAAATTGATTCCAATAGAGCTGATATAATACTTGGCGGTGCTTTGATTTTGGAATATATTTTAAAAGCATTAAATATAAAGAAAATACATATATCCACCTATGCACTACGCGAAGGTCTTGTTTTCGATTATGAACGAAGACTGAAATCAGAGAAAAAATGCCAGCATCTTGATAGATTGCGTTTTGATTCGGTACAGAGTTCCGCAATACAGTTTGGAGTTGATTTGAAGCATTCCGAGCATGTTATGCGTACATCATTAACCCTGTTCGATGATTTGGCTAAACTGCATAAACTCGGAAATAAAGAGCGCGAACTGCTCGAAGCGGCGGCTATATTGCATGATGTCGGTTATCATATTTCACACGATATGCACCACAAGCACAGCTACTATATTCTAAAAAATTGTTTGCTACCGGGCTTTACAAATAATGAAAAAGAACTGATAGCAAATATTGCGAGATACCACAGGAAAAGCCACCCAAAAAAGAAACACGAAAACTTTGCGGCTCTTACTCCAAACAAACAAAAGATAGTAAAAATCCTATCTTCCTTCCTAAGAATAGCCGAAGGTATTGACAGACGCCGACTTCAGAATGTCGTTTCTGTCAGAGGCGTACTCGAAGGTGATACATATAATGTTTATATGAAATCGAAAAGTAATGATATAAGCATTGATGTTGAAATTTGGGGCGCTATCCGGCGAAAACCCCTACTCGAAGAAACACTCGGATTAAATGTTCACTTCCATTTGGAAGTATGATATATACGAACATTAGCAACACAAGTGTACAATTATATTCATTCTGATTTTGTGTTTATAACATTATCAATTAACTTTGTAATTCTAAACAAGTAAAATAATTATATATCTATATTTACAAAGCAAAAGGAGAAACAATGGCGAAGAAAAAAACAAAAAGTAGCAAGACGAGCAAAGCAATCTCGAAGAAATATGTATATTACTTTGGCGGCGGAAAAGCCGAAGGCAAAGCAGAAATGAAAAATTTGCTTGGCGGTAAGGGTGCTAATCTTGCCGAAATGGTTAATTTGAAATTACCTGTGCCTGCCGGTTTTACTCTTACAACAGATGTATGTACTTATTATTATGAGCATAAGAATAAATACCCCGTAACACTGAAAAAAGAAGTAGATGCCGCATTGAAAAAAGTAGAAAAAGAAATGGGAGCAAAATTCGGTGATAAGAAAAATCCGCTTTTGGTCTCGGTACGCTCAGGCGCAAGAGCATCAATGCCCGGTATGATGGACACAGTACTTAATCTTGGTTTGAATGATGAAACAATTGAAGGATTGATTGAGCAATCAGGTAATGCAAGATTTGCTTATGATTCTTACAGAAGGTTTGTTGCTATGTATGGCGATGTTGTTCTTGATTTGAAACCACGTACAAAAGATGATATTGACCCCTTTGAGGAAATCCTCGAAGCAAAGAAAAAAGCAAGAAAGGTAGAATTTGATGTAGATTTAACTGTTGATGATTTAAAAGAATTGGTAGTTGAGTTCAAGAAAGCAATTAAGGAAAGAACAGGTAGGAATTTTCCCGAAGAGCCTATGGAGCAACTTTGGGAAGCAATTACCGCTGTGTTCGGTTCTTGGAATAATGACAGAGCAATCATTTACAGAAAGTTGAATGGAATACCCGACCACTGGGGTACTGCTGTAAATGTTCAGGCTATGGTATTTGGAAATCTTAGTAAAGACTCCGGTACAGGCGTTGCATTTACACGTGATGCCGCTACGGGTGCAGATATTTTCTATGGTGAGTTTCTTATGAATGCTCAGGGCGAAGATGTTGTTGCCGGTATCAGAACTCCTATGCCAATCAGCAAACTGAAAAGAATTGACAAGAAAGCTTACGATGAGTTAGAGAAAATCAGAAACATTCTCGAAAAGCATTATAGAGATATGATGGATATTGAGTTCACTATTCAGAAAAAGAAATTATTTATGCTTCAATGCCGTGCAGGTAAACGTACTGCTATGGCGGCTATGAAAATTGCTGTCGATATGGTCGAGGAAAAATTAATTACTCCGAAAGAAGCTTTGATGAGAATTGAAGCGGAACAATTAAACCAATTGTTACGTCCGGTATTCGACCCGAAAGAAAAAGCAAAAGCACTGAAAGAAGGCAGACTCTTAGCCAAAGGTTTGAATGCAGGACCTGGAGCCGCCAGCGGCAAGGTCGTGTTCAATGCCGAAGATGCACAAGATATGGCGGCAAAGGGCGAAACTGTTATTCTCGTCAGAATTGAAACATCACCGGAAGATATTGGCGGAATGAATGCTTCGGAAGGAATATTAACCGCGCGTGGTGGTATGACATCGCATGCCGCTCTCGTTGCACGTCAAATGGGTAAAGTTTGTGTTGCCGGTTGTGGTGATTTGAATATTGATTATAAAGCCAGAACGATGAAAGTCGAAGGCATAAAGGGCACCGTTAAGGAAGGTGATTATATTTCAATTGACGGTTCGACAGGTGAAGTTATTAAGGGGAATATCCCAACCAAGCCCAGCGAAGTTATTCAAGTATTAATTGAAAAAACACAGAAACCCTCACGTGCAAAGACATTCAAGATTTACAAGCAAATTATGGAATGGGCCGATAAATACAGAAAATTAAATGTCAGAACAAATGCCGACCAACCTGACCAAAGCCGTAATGCAGTTGCTTTTGGTGCAGAGGGTATTGGTTTGTGCCGCACTGAACATATGTTCTTCGGCGAAGGTAAAATCGGTCCGATGAGAGAAATGATTCTTTCCGATACACCGGAGGAAAGAAGAGCGGCATTGAAGAAACTGCTTCCTTTCCAGAGAAAAGATTTCGAAGGTATTTTCCTTGCTATGGACGGAAGACCCGTTACAATCAGAACGATTGACCCTCCATTGCATGAGTTCCTGCCGCATGGTGCCGCAGGACAGAAAGAACTTGCTAAGGAAATGGGAATATCTTATACAAAAGTAAAAGAAAGAATCGAAGCACTACACGAGTTCAATCCTATGCTTGGTTTCCGCGGGTGTCGTCTCGGACTTGTTTATCCCGAAATAACGGAAATGCAGGCACGTGCTATTTTCGAGGCAACAGTCAATGTAAAGAAAAAGAAGAAAGAAGTATTTCCGGAAATTATGATTCCTTTGGTTGGTAATGTCAAGGAATTAAAATCTCAGGAAGAAATTGTTAGACGTGTAGCCAAAGAAGTGATGAAAGAAAAAGGAGTGAAATTCAATTATCTTGTAGGCACAATGATTGAAATTCCGAGAGGCGCAATCACTGCGGCACAAGTTGCCGAAGTTGCAGAGTTCTTCTCATTCGGTACTAACGACCTTACACAGACAACACTCGGAATGAGCCGTGATGATTCCGGTCGTTTCTTGCCTTTCTATGTTGATAAGGAAATATATGCAAAAGACCCGTTTGAAGCAATTGACCGCGAAGGTGTCGGTTTCTTGATGAAACATGCCGTTACAGAGGGCAGAAGCACTCGTAAAAAAATCAAACTCGGTATTTGTGGCGAACATGGTGGCGAACCTACTTCTATTGAGTTCTGTCATCAGATTGGCTTGAACTATGTTTCTTGTTCACCGTTTAGAGTTCCTATTGCAAGATTGGCAGCCGCAAGAGCCGCTATTATGGAAGAGAACGAAAAGAAAGCGAAAAAATAATTCGATTTGAATTGAAAAAAATCCCCTTGCGAAAACAAGGGGATTTTTTATTATTGCAACTACTGCCTTTTTACGTATTTCCGAATAGCATTGAAATTCTTAATTACTATCCTGCTACCTACCACCGGCAAGCGATAGGCGAATATCAACACCTATTTGAGTGGTGGAATACCCCGGTGATGCCGCACCCGATGTCAATGTTGCTTCATAACTTACAAATGCTGAAGCAGTAACTCTATTACTGAGTGAGTACCTAATACGGGGTTCAATCTTAATCATAGTATTACCGTTCAGCTGACGACCATCTTCACCGGCATAATCCGAAACATCATAAGTAACAGTATTATTCTTTTTGAGTGATGTCAGGAAACTAAACTCAATATCATTTTTCAGATTAATATTCAGAAATGAAAACTCAAAGCCACGCATCACATAGCTTGCCTGGATTTGTAATTCATCGGTATTCTGACGGGTGATTGTTGACCTGTTTGCAGAAGTTAATTGATAATTGTTTGTAGTAGAATATCTTATTGTTCCGGTCAGGGTTCCTTTCAATTTTTTTTCATCAAAAGAAATTGTAACACCAATTAAAGGTTGAAATCCGTGTCGAACAGTTTGCGATTCAATAGCCCTACCATTATCAGTTGTCTGCGCCTGTTCTACATAATTGGATTGATACTTATGTTCGATTGAAATTCTACGCGCACCGAGATTGCGTAGGAATGACCATTTCTCAATGCCCTCCCAACGCAAAGACCAGTTAATAGATGGCAGAAAACGAGCAATACCGCCACTGAACAGACTAAATGCTTCCATTCCGTCACGGAATGATGTTGCCAAAGCATTATTAAGTGCTTGATTTTTAGAAACGGTATCCATACCGCTTGCAATTATTGCCGCCTTTTTGACTTCATATTTAGCAATAACATCTTCAATAGTATTATTAAATAAGTTCATTCCAAAGATAGACGGCAACGTTAAAATCGTTCTATCTATTGATTCTCTCTGAATAATATTCGTATATGTAGGATTTCCGTTTATGTCCGTAAGTACGGTTTGATTACGATTCATACCTTTTCTGGTACGCCAATTTAAATCAAGAACAGCGCCGGGCCAAAGTGGTCGCGAAGTCTTTATATCAAATGTAGTATTCTGTGTATAGTTATCTTGCAATACGGCATCGGGCGGTCTTTTGCCCGGATATGTCCTGAAACTGAACCATGGGAATGAACTTGACGGAACAAAACCGATACCTGCATGCGGGTCGGCAGTTAAGCCCAACTGATACGGGAAACTCGGACCATTATCATATCCCTGTCCATTGCCAATTATACCGCCCCAGAAATTACTAAAACCGGAATTACCGAAAACGCCGGGATTCATTGTTGAATTTGTTTGATTGAAATCAAATTTAACGGATTCCCAATCGAAAAATATTGATTTTATTACTTTGCCTATTGATGCAAATGTACCTTTTGGTAAAGTATCGAACTTAGGTTTTTGGAATGATAGCCGAGGGTCGGTAATTCCAAACAACTGATTACCTAATGCCTTCAAACGAAAAGTTAAATTATATCTTATTGTATTATTCCAAGAAGCACTCTTTGCAACATCGCGTATCTCCTCATTGGGTTGCAATGGATTCATCCAACTATATGAAGTAATAAACGAGCCTGAATTGTCAAAGAATCTTGTGGCTTTTTCGCCGAATGGAAATCGCGGTTTGAAGTTCATTGTTATTGTTTGTGTATGTAGATTTGTTTCGCCGAAGTCCACGAGTGTTCCATTTTGGAAGAACATACTTCGAGCTATTTCGCTACCTGTACGCTGCCTGCCATTTGCATCAAGTTCAAGATTAACGAGTGTTCCTGTTGTCGATACAGTATAATCAATCATCGGGTTTAAGAAACCACCTTCTGAAATTTTCCAAGAAAATTGCCCCTGCCTAATAGCTGTAAACTGTCTGAATACAGGACTCGGAAATGATAGGAAACGAGACTGTTCGGTTGTACGTCCGCGTGTCATATTTAACCCGAAACTGATTGATGAGGGTAAGATATTAAATTTCCAACCACTGTATGTATCCAATCCGGGAACTTTACTTGCCCACTTCAAAGGAGAAACCCTTGCAAAAGGCGGAATGGTGTTTGAATATTGCATTGTGAGATTCCACTGCCAATTGAAGTGATTCTCATATTGATAATTACGCTCGAACTCCTGTGCATAGGAATACCCGAATGACATTTTGTTTAATGTTTGGTCTATCAAGAAAAATTTAATCGGAATACCAAGGCGTACGTCGGTTAATGCCCAACTGTCCATCACCTTTATTGTTTGAGATTTCGTCCTAGTGTGATAATACACACGTCCGGCTTCCTCAGTACTAGCCCCATTATTTATTGCCTTATTATATGCGGCTTTTGCCGCAGTCTCGAGGAATATATCATTATTGGCTTCATACATCGGGTCAATAACATTTTCAGAATGAGTATATGTTATTGGGATTTTCATACCGCTGAATGACTTGGGAGCAAATTTATCCAGATTGCCTTGCACAGTAACATTCCAGCTGGTCGATGTAGTACGATTTCCAAATCTTTCCTCAAGTTTATGGAAATTCGGTTGCTGATGATTGATGTTTGCATTTATAGTGCCGAGGTCTGCAAGTTTCAGTTCAATATTACCGACAGCCCCCCAATCATTACTGCTTTCCGGTTCAATCAGGCGGAGTTCGTCCAGCCATATTGTTGTTGAAAGTTCATTCGGATATGCGGTTGATGGATTGGCTATACCAAATGCAAAATATTGTACACGCGTTAAAATAGGATTTCCCCTAATAGCAAATACAGATGTCGGGTCATTTGGTACGGTGAACACCTGCCTAAAATTATTAGAATCTTTCACTTGTTTAATAGCAGTCAAATCGGCAAGATTAATCTCCACATTCTGCCAATCTTGAATAAGCGGCATTCTATATTCATAATAATTCATAGAATCAATACCAAATCGAATAAATACTTTAGCTTTGGGTGGCGCTCCGGGAATAACGCTTACCGGCATCTGCCCATCTCCGTGAACAAAGAACTTTAATTTTTTGTAATAGAATAAGTCAAAAGGTCTAAAATATCTGACAGCAATGCGTTCCTCGCCATGTCTCAAATTTTTAACCGATAAAGCCAACGACTGCTCATTTAGTCGTACTTCCAGATTAGGGTCGGGATTGTTCAATGTGCGTGGTGGCTCTACACAAGGAGGCATTGTGTAATATGTCGGTGCTTCGCTATTTTCTTCACGATTGACAAACGAAACGGCAAGTACACTATCGTCAGGAGAAACACCGCCCTGTAAATTGGAATTCCTCTGCCAATGCGAACCTACCAAACGCCAATCTGCAATAGTAGCCGCCATAATACCACCCTTGAACCAAATCCTGATATACTGCATATTTGCAAAGCTGGGATTACCCTTTTTCCCCATTGGTTTTCTGACTGGAATTCTATATAAGAACCAACCCTTTTCAGGATTTCCACCTATTATTTGTGGATTTGTTATAGGGTTCGGGTCTAATTTTAATTCATAGGTAAAATAGCTATTATCAAGCGAAATAGTCTGTCCGTTGTTTTTATTCAGAACTTCCGTATCGGGGAATTGCCCCATTTCTGCAATAGAATTTTTCTCATAATTATTATAAAAACGGAAATCTGTATGTGTACGCCTGTAATCATCTTTATGGAAATCAAAGGAGTAATTATCTTTCGAAGGGTCTTTCTCCAGATATAGGGGCCAGGGAATTTTATACCCGCTCTTATTTTTTTTCGGGTCTCGTTCCTCCTCATCACTCAGCATATCAATTCCTACATCTTCACCTGCATCAATCATTCCATTAGGCATAGGTACTGCCGAAGTTATACCGTCCTCCGTATTAATTACGGAGTTTGGAATAATATCTTCACTAATCATACCTAAATCAATATACATATGAGTCTTGCCCGGTTCGTACTGGTCAATTCTCATCATAACTTCGATAAACTCAATGTTTTGATTGTCGAAATTTGTATTGAATGATGAAAGCAAACGTTGGAAACCACCCCATATTTTTTTCTTATTATGAGCAATGAACATTTGCGCGCTATCGGGCTTAAATTCCGGATTTGCAGTATCGCGGAAATCAGAATTTCTGTTGTATATACCTCTTTCATAAGGATTGAATAATAAAAATAAGGGGCTGATATTTGTCCGTCCCTGTATTGTTTGACGGTTTGGATACGGGTCATTAATCGGCAAACTCGGAATAAAACGTTGCCACCATTGAATTTTGCCACGATACAGTGAACGCAATGTGTCATTCGGAGCAATACTCGAATCAAGCGGTTGCGAGGCATGCGTCCATTGGAATGGAGATAATCCCAATGAGATATATTTCTGCGCCCCCTCAAAATCATCTAAATATACAACAGGCTGATTATTATCAAAGCATACTTCGGAACGGCGTTTGTTAGGAAGAGGCAACATCATCGCCCACTCACCGCCGGCTGTAAGTGAAGACTTAGTCTTTGTATCAAAGAATGGGAGTGCATCAAGTAATTTTGTGATAAATGGTGCATCCCAATTCAATTTTGCGTCAAAACCAATCATAGTGTTAGAGACGGGTTCGTCTCCTAGCCGCACCCTATCCATCACTGCCGATTGGTCATAAAGCATAGCCGTAAATCCGAGATTAGCCGTCAAATTCCTTGATTTAGCCGCAATATAATCAGCCCGCAAGCCGACAAGGGTTTTGGTTGCAATATTAAATATATCCTGTTGTTCATATTCAATTTTTAAATTTGCATTGGGCAGTTTGGCTCTTGAATTACGCATTGTCAAAGTTCCCGAATAATAATCAATGACATAATCCTCGAACTCTCGCAGTGGTACGCCGTCCAATGTTACGCGTACACTACCCGGTGCAAGGTTAAATGTACCAAGTGAAATTCTATCGGACTGCCGCCCCGATACTTCACCGGAAATAAGGAATCTGTCCCTATCGGTTGCACGCCGCGCCGCATCATAAGTAGTATCATAAACTTGTCCATAGATATACTGCTGCGCCATTTGCGGTGTGCCTTGTTTGGTGAAATAGTCAATCAGCCCGAGACGGAATGGCTCGAGACTTGGAAATGTTATTTCACCATAACGGGAATTGAAAAAAGGCGGACGTAAATCAAATTTTGCATCAGGTGGCGGCGAACCTGTCGAATTATTGACTTGGTCAACTTTAAGGATTGTTACAAGTTTGTCGGGAGCGCCCGGCAAAATAGCCGTAGAATCGTTGGTTTGATTTAAATACCAAAGATTAATACCGGTTTCGCCCAGAGACACATTCGAGGCATTAATGGAATAGATATTCTTCATCTGCCGTTTCCATAATGTCTTATATGTCGGTAGCATATTCGGACGATAAATCAATTTCAAAATCATCGTGTCTTTTTCGCCGATGATTGTCGAAAAAGTACCGAAATATTCATCATCTTCGGGAGCTAATGTAGCCCCCTCAACTCTATAAGCAACAGCATAGTATCTATCCTGCCTTAAACTATTAATTGACAAAGTACCCAAATTATAATCGAAACGATATCGCATAGTATCTAATTTCATAAATACGGCTTTTTCTACAACACCTGTTTTAATCGGTGTGAATTTCAAATTGGACGAATATGCTTCACCCATTTTCATTTTTTTAGGAGGCAAATCGGCAAATGCAACACCATATCCTCCATAAGCGGTATTTGTAACTTCGGTAGTAGATTCCCACACCTCGATTTCCTTAACCCGGTATCTACCTGCACTTTTCGGAATTACCGGTGTGGAATATTTAAAATAATCACGATAAACACCTCTGTATGCAGTATCAAGAAAGAAATGGTTCTTTGCCCAATCATAAGCTCTCAGCTGGAACTGTTGTTTAGTAGCACCACCCCGAACATCAATAAATTTTCGCTGTCCACGCTTTTGTGATGCAATAGTTTTTAGGAATAATGGTCCGAATTGAAAATCGGCACGTACACCGAAAAGCGACTGACCTCCACCAATCAAACTCGAAGATACAGGTAAACTAACATTACCGACTTCGATTAGACGAATAATTTCATCATCATCACCTTCATAGCCCATTTTAAAGAGATTTTCGTGTTCAAACTGGTTTTGCGTATTCCAATTTGTTCCGATTTTAAATTTATCACCAATGCTACCGGTTACATTTATTCTAATATCCTGACTAAAAACAGGTGAGGACTGGGTTTGACCAAATGCCGAAACCGTACCTAAATTTTGCGAGTCGAAACGCCATCCGGCACGCAGATTGACATCTCCGCTCACATTGATATTAATCTCAGGTTTGCCGAAAATAGTGGTCAGCGGATTGGGCGGAATCGGTATAGATAAACCGGTAGCCTGCCCGATAAGTCGGGCAAGGTCGCCACCCGAAAGGGCAGAAGCTAAATCGTAGTTAGTAGAAAGCGAATCCCAATACTCATATTGCATTTGTTTTTTACGCTTTGCAAGATAGTCGTCAAGCGGGATTTCGTAATTCGGACTAACTTCCGAATTATAGAAAGTTTCTCTTATTGTCATTTTTTTTCCTGTCGAATCCACATCGTAATAAATCCGATAAGAATCCGGCGGGTATCTATGCTTTAAATCATATCGCGAATGAGAAGGGAGAAATCTATATACTTCGGGAACACGCAGGAAAAGCGGTTTATATACTTTGACTGTGTCGTCAATTAAAAAACGCCTATCAATCAATGGAGTTTGAAAAGCAATATAATACCAAACGGGTGAACCTGTCAGATAAGTCAAAAGAAAATTATTCGATAGGAATATGGGAAATAGAGGAATATTCATACTTGGAGATGGATATTCCCTTTTGTGCATCGCTTCCGTCTCAACAAAAGAGCTCAACAATGTACACAATACAAATACAACTAAAAATATTTTGCCAAATCTGCTACGCAAAATTCACCGTTCCTCAAATTAATACAATTTCCATATTTAGAGTTATGATAAAAACTTCTTAACACTGATTAAAGTGCAAACAAAACACAATATTTCTTGAAGAAATTATCATTTTAAACACGTAACAGATATTTATAAGCAAACTCCTAATTTGTTTTCAGCCCAAAAATAAAGAAATTTTATTAATAGAACAAATAATTATTATATCTATTTCTATGCCAAAATTTATTGATTATCAAAAATAAATGATAATTAGCAATATTTTCCTTTCCTCTACCTTTATAATTAGGAGAATGATGTAAAAAAATAAAAAAAAATAATTATCTTTGTTCTTAGCATTAATCGTTAAATGCCTATTAGTATATTATTAGCAAAATTTAATGTGCTATTCGGGTAGAAATAAAAAGTGTAAGATTTTGTGTAATGAAAATTCAACATAGTCATATTTTTTCCACAACAATCATCTTGATTGTAATTTGTTTTTTTCCTGTTCGGGCAGATGAAAAACCGATTTGGGCATACAAAGATTTTTCATCTTATAACTCAACGCGATTTGTCGAAAATAAAGGGCAGCTGACAAGCATTGACGGAAATATTAGAAATGACATTAAATTTTATTTGCAATCCGGCAATCTTACTGCTTATTTTACGCCAAATTCAATCATATACACATTTCATAAACAAGTAAAAGATAACATAGTTCCCAATAATATGTTTTTAGCTACTGAAAATAATATATTTCCTCGGGAAGATGTTCGTTCGGAATTAGAATATTTTATTTGCGAAATGAAAATGAAGGGTGCAAATTTCGGCACAAGAATTAGCGGTGAAAATGCAAATGACGAAATTTTAAATTTTTACTATTCGCACTGCCCCCAAGGGATATTGGACGTTAAATCATATAAGAAAATTATTTATCATAATATTTATGACAACATTGATTTGGTTGTTTATGCCACCGGAAATAAGTTCGGCTTTAAATACGATTTCATTGTTCATCGTAATGCCAATCCTGCAATAATAAAACTGGAATACGAGAACGGCAAAGTAGAAAAAGCGAAAGATGGTACAGTAGAAATACTCTGTCATAATTTTAAAATAATGGAAGCCCAGCCGTTCAGCTATCAAAATATTAATAATTCAAAGAAAGAGATTAGTTCTAAGTTTAATATTGCTCACACAGCTTTATCATTTAATATATCCGATTATGATAGAACGCAAGATTTAGTAATTGACCCCGTAATAAATTGGGCTACATATTATGGTGGTAGCGATGGCGACCATTCGCATGCAATTGCAATTGACTATCAGGCTAATGTTGTAATTTCAGGATGGACGTTAAGCAAGAATTTTCCTGTTACCAATGGCAGTCGCTATACAGGAGCGCTTGATTTATTTGTTGCAAAATTCGACTACACAGGCAAACGCCTTTGGGCTACGTATTACGGTGGCAGGGAGGAGGACTATGGATACAACGTTGCAATTGATTCTGCGGCACATATTTATGTAACCGGCTGGACATGGGATAAAAATTTTCCTGTAACATCGGGTTGTTTTCAATCAAAATTTCTTGGCGGGAAAAATGAGGGTGTTCTAATAAAATTTGATAGAAACGGAAAACGTTTATGGGCAACTTATGTCGGTGGTAGTTCTGAGGAACATTTATACGGACTAGCTATTGATAAGAAATTCAATGTAATTACAGCCGGTTGGTCTCGTAGTAGAGATTTCCCAAACAAGAAATCAGCAATAAATACTAAGCGACAATTTGACGATATTGCCTTGGTTAGTTTCAATTCATCAGGTGAATATCAATGGTCAACATTTTTGGGCGGCGATTCAGTCGAAATGGCAAAATCACTTTCATTCGATATTTCCGGTAATATTATTCTAACAGGTTCAACTCATAGTAATAATTTAACTCTAACACACGATGCACAGCAAAGAAGACTTCAAGGTGCTTGGGACGCAGTCGTTGCCAAATTCAGTATTACCGGTAATCTAATGTATTCATCATATTTGGGCGGTACACTTAGCGACTATGGAACTGCAATAGCCACTGATAGCAGAAACAATATCTTTGTTTGCGGATATACAAGTAGTAAAGATTTCCCGACTACCGACAAAGCATTTCAGAAAAAGAATAACGGCAGGAGCAATTGTTTTATTACAAAATTTTCACAGATAAATAGTATTAAAGGTTCTTCTTACCTCGGCGGAAAAAGTGAAGACTACGCTTATGCTTTGACCATTGACCGTAGTGATAATGTAATATTTACAGGTCAAACAAGCAGTCCGAACTTTCCTATTACTCCGAACGCAGTACAGCATTATCTGAAAGGAAGTAGTGATGTTTTCGGAGCAAAATTGACAAATAATCTGACAGGTGCCTTTTGGGTTACTTTTTATGGCGGCGATGATGATGATTTAGGAAAAGGAGTAGCTACAGACCGTTATCAAAATATTTATATTACAGGCTATACAAAAAGTACCGACTTTCCTGTTACGGAAGATGTCCATCAGAAAGACCTTGCCGGGCAGTATGACGCATTTATTTTTAAGCATTGTGCCACAAGCCCATATAGCGAAATTAACATTAACGGAAAAACAACCTTCTGTTCGGGAAACTCTGTGGAACTTGATGCAGGTTCCGGATTCTTATTCTATGAATGGTCAAATGGAGAAAGAAGTCAAAAAATTACTGTTACAAAAAGCGGTTCCTATTCCGTGCATATTACCGATTCAATGTATTGTGATTTCACAAGCGAACCGATATTAATTAATGTCCTACCACTACCAAAACCCAAAATACAAGGCAATCCGAAGATTTGCGAAGGAGACTCGGCAGTACTTACTATACCTGATGGCACAAAGACTTGGGAATGGTCTAATGGCTCGAAAGCAAGAACAATAGTTTTACAAAAAGACCAAAGAATCATACTTGCTGTTACAAATGACAACAATTGTACGGGGTATGACACTGTTTATGTAAAACATTATCCGCGACCCAAACCCTTAATTCACGGACCTTCTTCCGTTTGTATCAACTCTATGAATATGGAATATTTTGTTTATGGTACAGCCGGCAATTCTTACCGATGGAAAATTATTGGTGGTACAATTAATACCGGAGTGGATTATTTTAATATTCGAGTTGATTGGACGGCGCCAGGTAAGGGAATGTTAATTATTGCCGAGACAAACAATGCTAGTGATTGCATAGGCATTGATACTCTTATTGTTAATGTTACAGACCATTTAATACCGGAAATCACAAGTGATAAGAATAGGTTTATTATGTGCGAAGGTGATAGTATGACACTAAATGCCGGTAGCGGTTATTCAAAATATTTATGGAATACCGGCTCCGATAAGGAATATATTGGCGTTAAAAAAGCAGGGAAATATTTTGTCAGGGTCCTTGCCGGTTCTGATTGCGAAGGATATGATACTGTTGTAGTCAAAACAAGACCGGCTCCTACCCCATTTATCACAGGTGATACAGCACTTTGCGAGGGTAGTTATGATGTTACATACTCTTCAATTTTTAATCCCGAACATAAGTATTATTGGAAGATTACAAACGGTGAAATTACTAAGAACGATAGTAGTAATACAATAACTGTAAATTGGTTAAAATCCGGTAAAGGAAAAATAACTCTTATCCAATATGATACATTGACCGAATGCTCGGGCAGTGCGGAGATTGAAGTTACTGTACATTCGAAACCAAACGCAAATATTAACGCATTAGGTGATGTGGAGTTTTGCGATGGCGACAGTGTGATTCTTGATGCAGGGAGCGGTTTTAAAACTTACAAATGGAATACCGGTGATACAAGCCGACTAATTACAGTCAAACAAGCGGGGGTATTCTCGGTATATGTAGCAAATGAATATGATTGTACAAATAGCGATTCAATCAAGATAACCGTATTTCCTAAACCGTCGAAACCGATAATTACAAATGTTGAGGATACATTGTTCTCCACGCTCGGCGATATATATATATGGTATAGAAATGATACTCTGCTTAAAACTATTCATTCGCCTTGGTTCGTGTCGCATACAGATGGCAAATACAGAGTCATTCACAGAAACTTGAACGGTTGCGAAAGCAAATCGGATATTTTCACATATAAGTATGTGCCGATAGTTGGACTTTCATATATTTCGATGCCCGATACTATTTTCGTTAGAACCGGTGATGCTGTGGTAATCCCTATTTCCATTAAGAAATCCAAATTACTTGACAAAATAATGGCAACAAATTTTGTTGCAAGTTTGAGTTTTGATGGTGCGGTGCTTGTTCCCGATGACATTAAAATTCCATTTACACAAGAGAAGAATATAAAAACAATAACTATCAAGGGCAAAAGAAACGACACTGTGGGCGTTATTTACACCCTGTATCTCCATGCCGCACTTGGCGATTCGATATGCACGGATATTGTTTTGGATTCCCTCTCTTGGGACAGCTACCGAGATGTAGAGGTTATTAAATCAATATGTACGGTGTGCATTGAAAATATTTGCAAGGCAGATGGTAATAGATTTTACATAGATTCGGGAATACTGAGATTGGAACAAAATCGTCCAAATCCTGCACAGGAACACACGACAATTGAATTTGAAACAATTGAAACCGGCTACCATCGGCTTAAACTGATTGATGTTTACGGAAAAGATGTAATGACAATATTCAAAGGGGACATCAAGCCCGGCATCAGAAGTATAAAAATAAATACCGCTAATATTGCCTCGGGTGTTTATTACTATATTTTACAAACACCGACACGTATAATTAGAGCAAAAATGCAGATTATTAAATAATATTTTCGACTGTTAATAACTTTTTCTTCTGTTACGGTAAAATTTTATTATTTTACTCGTAATGTATTGGTAAGAATTATTAAACCGAATGAAATAACTGATATGCGTAATTTAGTTATCTTTTTCATATTGCTTTATGCAATTTCATCATCTGCCATTAGTCAAAAAATCGGCAATATTTGGTACTTTGGCGAGTATTGCGGTATTTCATTCAATACTTCTGACGGCAAACCCATTGCCATTGGCGGTAATATATTAAAGATGATGGAAGGCTGCGCCACAGTTTCGGACAAAGTAGGAAATATAGATTTCTACACGGACGGCAGTAACGTTATCACAAAGAACAATGATTGGATGAAAATCAACAATTCTTACAAAAAATATAATTTGAACGGTTGTTCCTCTTCTTCCCAAGGCGTAATAATAGTGCCTTTTACTAATGATTCATTAAAGTATTATATTTTTACTACCGATTGTTTCGAAAATAAATATAGTCCATTAGGCATCAACTATTCTGTCGTTGATATGCGAGTAAACAACGGATTTGGGAATATTCAACCTTTCAATATTAACATTGCACCCTCTTCCCTTGAGAAAATTACCGCAACTAAACATAAAAACGGCAAAGATTACTGGGTGGTTTCTCACGCGTATAATTCCGATTTGTTTTATGCCTTCCTCGTTGATGGTACAGGTGTTCACAAACCGATTAATAGTCGTATTGCCCCTGTAATAGGTGATTATAATAATACCGGTGACCAAGGATATTTGAAAATTTCTTCTGATGGAAAAAAGATTGCTGCCGCTTACACCCAGTTGAGAAATGTATATATTTATGATTTTAATAATGAAACAGGCGAAGTCTCAAACGGCGCGTCGCTTTTTGATGCCAATAAGGGATATGAATTCTACGGTGTAGAGTTTTCGCCTGATGCCTCAAAACTATATGTATCATTCTTCGCATTAGATGCAAATACTATTCAAGGATTGGAAAAAGGAATATTCCAATTGGATATGAAGGCGGGTAATGTAAACGCTATTCGTAATTCGGCAGTAGTTGTTTTGAATGAAAAAGGTTTTCCTCCGGGAGCAATGCAGTTGGGACCTGACGGCAGAATATATGTTGCAAAAGATATTTCTCCCACTTTACACATTATTAATCGACCGAATAAAAAGTACCCGCAATGCGATTTTCAACCCGATGGACTTTTTCTTGATATTGATAATAGCGGTAGAAAGTGCCACCTGGGACTACCTAATGCAATGACCTCAATATTCTATATCAAAGTAGTTGCCTCCGCAACGATACCCGCTTGCGAAGGTGATACGGTTATTTTGACAGCCGATATTGATGCTTCCGCTAGGGGATATTCAATTCAATGGACAGGACCTAACGGTTTCCATTCAAATCAAAGAACCGTATCAATATTAAATATTAAGAAAAATGCAAGCGGTTGGTATTATGTTCAGGTAAACTTGAATGATAAAATTGCACGCGATAGTGTCTATGTAGAAGTTTCCGATTCACCGTTTACTGAAATTATTGCAACACCCAACAAGACTTTCTGCGAAGGTGATAGCGTAATTCTATCAGCTCACCCCTATAATCCGCAATTGAATTATACTTGGTCCACAACGGACAAAGGTGAGCATATTACAGTCAAGAAATCCGGCAGATATTTTCTATGGGTAAAAAATGCCGGAGATTGTGAATATCGCGACTCCATAGATATTACGGTCATACCCAAACCCGATGTTAATATTGTGCCGAACGGAAGTCTTGACTTTTGTGAAGGGGACAGCGTAATTCTTGAAATCACACCTTATCTACCCGATGTGGAATATAAATGGAATACAGGTGAAAGTACAAAATTTTTAACTGTGAAAAAAGCAGGTGAATACAAAGTATATGCAAGAAATTCTACCGAATGTATGGACAGTGCTTCCGTTAATATTTCTGTATTACCATTACCTGCGGCAAACATAACCGAAGGTAATGATATATCTATTTGTTCGGGCGACACGCTTCGGCTAAATGCCAAACCGGACGGTCATAAGTATTATTGGTCAACCGGCGACACAACGCAAACTATTTCCGTAAGCAGACCGGGTATATACACGCTTATTGTAAAGAATGCTAATTTATGTAGCGACACTGCTTATTGCCGCGTTAGATTGTATCCTAATATTCCCGCAAAAATTATAGGCAATACATCAATTTGCAAGGGCGACAGTAGTTTATTATCACTCACGGAACAATTTGCAAAATACAGCTGGTCAACTGGTGATACAAGTAAAACAATCTATGCCAAAGAACGCGGTTGGTACTTGGTTTCAACGGTTGATTTCAACGGTTGCCATAGTAAAGATTCCATTTATATTGATGTCTATGAAGTAAGCATCAATAGTAGCGATTTGGATTCTATTGATTTCGGAAGGGTGTTTATTGATTCTACAAAAACGCTGACGGTTTATATACGAAATGAAGATGCCCAAGATGTTACAATAGGCAATATCTCATTTGGGAATACATTAATATTCCACCACAATAACACATTGCCGGCTGTTGTCAAATCGGGACAGTCGTATCCTATCAGTATCACTTTCACTCCTTACGACATACTGAATTTTGATGATAGTATCGAAGTCGAAATAACATCACCTTGTTCATTAATCATTGGCGGTAAATGCAAAGGCTCGGGTATTGTTAAAATGATTGCTCTTCTACCGGACACAACAGGAGAAATAGGAGCAAAAGATTTCTGCATTCCTGTATATTCCTATTTTGTTACAAGGCGAAATATTAGCGATGCGTCTTCATGGCTTATGAAAATCTCTCATAATGTAACTTTGTTTTTACCGAATAAATATACTCCATCGGTTTTTTCTATAAGCCGGAGAACTGTTACGCTCGAAGGTTCGTCCGAAACAACAAATCAAACTAAGCAAATGGCAGAATACTGCGGAACTGTATTGCTCGGGGACGTTGATGAAACTCCACTACTTTTTACCGAATTTCAATATAATAACAGTAACGTTATTGTCGAAACAATAAACGGTAGTCTCAAACTGAAAGGATTATGCGTAAGAGATTTGTCGCGATTGCAACTGCTGGAAACATCATATTTGCAGACAAGTCCAACGCCCGCAAATGATGAAATCAACATCGAATATAATTTGGCGGAAGACGGTGATTTTACGCTAAAACTGGTTAATATGCTCGGGCAAGAAATAGATGTTATTGCAGAAAATAAAAATGCAAAAAAAGGAAGCCGCTTCATTAGATATAACACAGGCAATTTGTCTTCGGGTACTTATTTTATGATTATGCAAATAAACGGAACAATCATACGAAAACAAATACTTATAAATAATTAAACATAATTATTGTTTGTAAAAATAATATTCGATGACAAGCTTCTTTGAATTTCCCTCTAATTCATAGACTTTGTAAGAGAATTTATTCTCTCTTTCCTTATTAAATTCAATGCGAAACTTTAAATCTTTATCTAAGAATAATGAATAATCCTTACCTTCGAAAATTATTGATTGCTTGTTTTGCACACCGCTAGATTCTAATGGGAAATTAGAATAATCGTCAATATTGTAAAAAGAAAATTTGTTAAATCTTGTATCAAAACCAATGAATATTCTGCTATGCGATTTGCCCGCAAACTGTTCCAAAGCCATATCAATTTCAATATAATGACCATTCAAAATACTCTTTACCATAGCCTTGCCGATTATTGCTTCCGGTGCTTGACCTGTGGAATTGATTCCTTTTATTTTCCAATTGCCGACAAAAGCAGTAAGAAATTTATGCTCTTTTGTAAGCTCTGTTGTACGCTTAACTTTTTCCAATTCATCATTCTGATTCAGATTATCTAAATCCTGTGCCGATAGAGATATTACAGAGATACTGATGAGTAATAATAATATTATTATTCTGCTTTTCATATTTATTTCCTTAAAAATTCCAACTCATTTATAAATCATTATTTATAAAGACAATATTAAGACAGCATTGAAACTAATTTTATTTTATTAAATTTTAATATTCATTCTATTTCAAACTCATCACAGCGTTCATCTCCCGAAAATTGAAAGAATATAAAACGATATAGGCATTTAATTATATGCTGTATTGATTAGTGAAATTAATAATTTAATATGACAAGTATTTTATCAAAAATAAATTATTTTTATTGCTTTGTCTCATTTTTATTATTAAGTTTAGAACTTATGTGAATTGACAACGGCAATAAATGAAAAATCTATTAATTATAGCCTACTATTTTCCACCTTCAGGCGGTCCGGGAGTACAGCGTGTACTGAAACACGTAAAATATCTGCGTGATTTCGGTTGGCAGCCTTATGTACTTACAGTGTCTAATGGCGAATTTCCTGCGCGTGATGAATCCTTGCTTAAAGAAATACCAGATGATATTGTTGTTGAGCGAACACATATTTTTGAACCTTATGATATTTACCGTATGCTCACCGGCAAGAAGAAAGGTACGGCTATTGACGTTAATGTAATAAAGAAAGACGAGCAAAAAATCGGAGCAAAAGAAAAATTTGCAGAGCTTATACGTGCAACTTTTTTTATTCCCGATGCACGTATCGGCTGGCTTCCTACTGCTCGCAAGGCAGTGAAGCAGATGGTTGAAAAATATAAAATTGACGCAGTGTATAGTTCCTCACCACCCTATACTTGCTCTTTGATTGCTCGCTATGCAAAACGCAAATTCGGACTTCCCTGGGTTGCAGGATTTCGCGACCCATGGACGGGATTTATTTCCACACCCAAACGATGGTCGCTTCCTGCCGCTATTGATAGTGCAATGGAGAAATCAGTATTTACAGAAGCAGACTTTATAGAATGCGCTTGGCAGGGAATAATTAAAGATGCTCTTAGTAAAGAGCCCGATTTAGTTCAATCAAAATTCAAGCACGTACCAAACGGATTCGATTCTGCCGATTATCCCGAAGTGAATAAAATACATAATGCACTATTTACACTTACATACACAGGTTCAATGTACGGCAGACGCAATCCTGCCGCACTTTTTGCCGCAATAGAACAATTGCTCAGCGAAAATAAAATAAATCCTTCGGAAATCAAATTGCAGTTTATCGGTAGGTTCGGCACGGAAGTACAGGAAATGTTCGATACCGTTTCTTTTCCTAATGCTCTTGAGATTATCCACTATATTCCGCATAAGAAAAGTATTGAATATCTAATGCTTGCGGACCTGCTACTGCTCGTTGTCGATGAATCGAAAGAGAGTGAGGAAATTGTACCGGGTAAAGTATATGAATACATAGGAACGGGTAACCCAGTCCTCGCAATTGCTCCGCAACCAAGTGCCATTGCAGACTTAATGCAGGAAACCAAAGCAGGAGTTATTGCTCATCAATCCGAGATTGATAAAATTGCAAATGCTTTTCTGAAGTTTTATACTGACTGGAAGGAAGGCAAATCTTCTTTTGAGCCTGTCCGTTCCGCTATTCAATCTTATGAACGCCGTGAAGCCGCCGGCAAACTTGCGGAATTATTAAATAAATTAATGGAAGCGAAATGACAAGAATTTTTTCTTTCTTTATCTTATTACTCTTTATATTTACTGCCTGCACATCTTTTAATTCCGAAAAACAAGTTATTTCAGGTAAATTTTCATGGACAGAATGGAGACGGCAAGCCGGCTGGGAATCTTATAATGCCGATAATTACGAACCCGGTGTTTTTCTTACGGAACAATTGAACTCGTTAATAAATAATAAGAATAAAAGAATTTCTTTTATTCTTTTTTCTGCTTCTTGGTGCGGTGATTCCGAAAGCGAAGTTCCAAAAATATTCAAAATGTTTGATATAGCAAACATTCCGTTAAGTAAAATAGAACTTTATGGAGTAGATAGAGCAAAACGTGAGTTATCAGGTACTGCCGAAAAGTTCAACATACTCCGTGTACCTACTTTGATTGTACTGAAAAACGGAAACGAAATTGGTAGAATCGTAGAGCATCCTTTAAGCTCTTGGGAAGAAGATATTTTTAAAATACTAATACAGAGTTAAATTATGGTATCTCTTATCGGTGCGGGACCGGGCGACCCGGACTTACTTACAATAAAAGCATTGCGGCGTTTGGAAACGGCAGATATTGTCTTTTACGATAGACTTGCAAATACTGAATTGTTACAGTATTGCAAAGATAATGCTGAAATTATCTTTGTCGGTAAGGCGGCGGCACATCACTATGTAAAGCAGAATGATATAATTAATATGTTAATAAATTCCGCCAAAAGTGGGAAAAATGTTGTTAGACTTAAAGGTGGAGACCCACTTATTTTCGGACGCGGCTCCGAGGAAGCAATCGCTCTGCGGCATGCTGATATTGAGTTCGAATTTGTTCCCGGAATTAGTGCGGGTATTGCCGCTACTGCTTATGCCGGTATTCCGCTTACGCATAGAAATCTTGTTACAAAGTGTATATTTATAACTGCACACGAAGACCCGAAGAAGATAGAAACTCAGAATGATTGGTATGAAATTGCGCAGCTGAAAAATTCCACTATTGTTATATATATGGGTGTAGGCAATGCTCCGCAAATTTCATCAATTTTAATACGCGAAGGTATGGACAAATATATACCCGTTGCTATTATTGAGAACGGTACACATACATATCAGCGTACATTCGTTACAGATTTGGAGAATATTGAAAAGACAATTAATGAAAACAAAGTACAGCCACCGGCATTATTTGTTATTAGTCCAACAGTTGATTTGAAATCCGAACTTGATTGGTTTGAAACAAAACCTCTTTTTGGTGTCCGTATAGCGGCAACACGTGCGGCGGCACAAATAAATTCACTCTGTACGGAGCTTAGAGAACTTGGCGCCGACATTATTCCTTTTAGTGTAATCGAAACGCACTTATCCAAACCAAAACAAAGTATGCGTAAAATTCTATCTGCCAAGAAATACGATTGGTTGCTATTCACAAGTGAGAACGGCGTTAGATATTTCTTCGAGTTACTTGCGCGTGAAAATCTTGATGCACGTGCTATTGCAAATATGAAAATTGCCGCAATTGGAAAAGGTACCGCACACAGACTAAAAGAATACAAAATTAATGCGGATTTTGTTCCTTCCGAATATACTTCCGAAGCAATGTTAAGAGAATTTCCAAAAGATAAAGATATTGCTTCTTTGAATTTCTTACGTGTAAAAGGCAATTTCCTAAATGACTATCTTGTAGATGGCTTGGAAAAATTAAATGCAAATGTTGATACAGTAGAAGTCTATAAAATAAACAAATCAAAACCTGATGAGCAAACAATTTCTCGAATTATCGAAGATGGAATTGATGCTATAACATTTACAAGCCAATCTACTGTAAATAATTTTCTTACTCTATTCGGAATGGAAGAGGCAAAGCATATATTCGAGCGTGCTATTCCTTTTGCAATAGGACCGGTAACGGCACAAGCATTAGAACAGCATGGCATCAAGAATTATAGAATAGCAAAGATACATACAGTTGCAGGTATTATTGAAGAAATCAGAGAGTATTTTACCGAAAAGAACAATTAAAATTTAATCATTAGGATTTCGTTGATATTATAAATCATCTTTTTACATTATATTGGGAGATTTTATGAAAGTTAGCGACATTCTGGCTAAAAAAGGACCCGAGGTCTTTACTATTGCCGAAGATAAAACTTTGGCTGAGGCACTGCGATTACTTGTTACAAATAAAATCGGTGTACTTATCGTTATTGACCATAAAGCAAAATTATCGGGTATCATCAGTGAGCGAGATATTCTAACAGCTTGCCACAAACAACCGATGGATTACAACAATCTAAACGTAGGCGATTTTATGACCCGAAATGTTATTATTGTCGAACCTGATGATAGTATTGATTACGTAGAAAGTATTATGACTCAAAATAGATTTCGGCACGTACCGGTCATAAAAGACAAGGTGCTTGTCGGACTTATTTCCATTGGTGATATTGTAAAAACACTACTGACCGAAACAAAAGAAGAAAATAAATATCTGAAAGATTATATCGCCGGCGGCGGTTAATTAATTGATATTTCAATAGGAACATAATCACAAACCGCATCTTTTAAGGTGCGGTTTTTTATTTGGCTGTTTCTCCCTCGCCCATTGTCCATTGGAAGAGTGCCGGGGTATGGTGCGGCTGTTTCCCTGTTTGGAAACTCACCACCCCGCCGCTACCTTCCTTATGGATTGGCTTCGCCGCTGCCTTTGGCGGTCTTCGCCTTTGGCTCAGAATGACGAACATTTTTTCTCTCCTTGATAAGGAGAGATGTCGC
>CAZOOR010000028.1:0-33128 GCA_964581505.1 uncultured Hyphomicrobiales bacterium | reverse complement strand
CAGTTTCCATCTGCAAGAGGGGTGGACTTGTGAAACTTTGACGGAGAGGTGAGTTGGAAAACAGCCGCACCTCACCCCAGCCCGCTCCCAAAGGGCGAGGGGGCGAATAGGCGTGAAATCATTTGCTACATAGAGTTGTGATGTGTTTTGATTATTATTTGTAAATACAAGTATATCAAACTATACTATTTAACTCATAATCTGTTTCTCGATAATATCAAGCATTTGAGCGGCGGATTGAGCCCAAGAAAATTGCTTTGCCCACTCTACTGCACCGGCAGAGTATCGTTCAAGTTGCGCAGGTTTGCCGATGATACTGACAATCTTTTCTGCAAGGTCGGCTATATCACCATACTTATACAGCTCGCCCGATTGCCCCTGCTTTACCGAATCCCGCAACCCGGGTGAATCGGCTGAAATCACAGCAGTTCCGCAGGCATTCGCTTCAATATTAGTAATTCCCCAGCCTTCTTTCATCGAAGTATTAACAGTAACCCAAGACTTTGTCAGAAGCTCTACTTTCTCTTTCTCCGATACATAACCGAAGAATGTAACAGAATTAGTAATATTAAGAGAATCAGCAATTTTCTCCAATTCTTCACGAAAATCACCGCGTCCGATAATATGTAATTCGGCATCTTTAATCACTTCCTTTACAAGTGCAAATGCCCTGAACAGATGGTCGGGACTTTTGTATTTCTTCAATCGACCGAAATATGTAATTGTAGGGTTCTCATTCTTTTGCCCGACTGCCATCGGAAGATGAGCCTGAGCAATGGCATTATATACGATATTGAAATTATTTTTATCAAAACCACGTCCAATAAATTCATCAAGAGTACTTTCCGAGACAACAACAAATTTTGTTTTCTTATAAATAAAATCAATCAATTTTTCGGCAATATAAACATAAGCTCCTGCAATCACATTAGTCTCACGGAAAATACTCCTGCCGAAAAAATGATGACTAATTGCAAGGAGCGGTTTCTTCACAAATAGCGGAGTATAAAAAGGGATTTTGTTAATATCATCAATCACAATATCGAAATCCTGATTCTCGAAATGTTGTTTATAATACTTCCTTACTCCGAAATTGAATAAAGAGCGTGAACCCCGCCGTATTACTTTTATTCCGTCAACAACTTCTTCTTTCAGACAACCCTCGAACTCACAGACAAACAAAGTAATATTATGCCCTTTAGCGGCTATTCGTTTGAAAATTTCGTGCAGATGCACCTCAGCCCCACCACCAAATGGGTTTTTAATATCCTGCCAATTAATAATAAGTATATTCATATTAGTTAGGTTCCAGTGGATTAGACAAATCGTAATAAGGATTGATTTTAAGAGAAATACCTATAGAAAAATATGTAATTCTCCATTTCTCTATTTTAAATAAAGAGTTCAGACCATAGTTAAAAGCGAATCTTGGTGTTAGTACATATAATTTATGCCTATCCAAATTAAATTCAAATTCGGTAGTCAGGTCTGCAAAAATAAGAAAATTATTAGTACTACTAAGTGTGCCGGAATGTTCATTGCGAATCCTCTTACCATTTTCAAATGTACCTCTATTCTCAGGTTTAATTAGCAGTTCGTTCTGCGAATACGATGCCGAGACAATATATGCACAATTTAATCCTATACTGAAAGACAATCCAATAATCGTATTAAACTTATACATAGGCTCGATAAAAGGCATAGCGAATTTAGTATTAATATTATGTTGAATTTGTGCAGGAGTTAATTTGTTATTTAGCACTACCCATTCGGGTTCAATTACTGTCAAATTTCCGTTCATCTGTTGATAACCCAAGCGGACATATATATTATTATATCCGTAAAATCTATATTGCACCAGCAAACCTAATGCGAAGCCACCACCGTTACCGCCTGTGAACTTCGGACAGCAATTGGGAACTCCCGGTAATGCAGTGAAATCGGTAATATGAGTAGCATAAATATACTCGCCGAAAGCACCGTAAGACCAAAAACTCTTATTGAACAATTGAGCGTCAGCAGGTATTGCAGAAGCAATAAAAATCAAACAAGACAATATGTAGATAATTACTTTATTTTGCACCGAGAATTAACTTTTTTGAATTTTGACTATTCGGGTCAATTAAGTTTGCAAAATAATCATTTTCTATCAAATCATCGTCCGTAATGTATATCACATCAATAAAGCGCTCCAATCGTAATCCCGTCTGATTGAAAATCATTTCGTTCAGCGAATAATTCCAAGCCTCAAACCAAATTTTCAGTTTTTCCAAATTCTGCTGTTGCCCGTCATAATGTACCAGTAAATCAATATCCGAGCCGGCACTTGCATTTTTATGGAATACCGTACCAAATAAATAAATACTCTTTAAGCCGTATTGCCCTTTTTTAATATAAGCCGCAATACGCTCTGCAATTTCCATTCTCAATTCCCAAGGTTCTTGATGTATATTTTTTTCATCACATTCAGGGCTTCCGTTTCTTTTCAATTTGATATTAGGAGCCGCCAAGAAAGCAATTGCCTCATTTTTATCTGCATTCATCAATACTCTCAGTCTCTTCCCTTTGTATGATTCAGGTATGTTAATTACTTTAAGTACTTTTTCCAGATGTGCCATATCCGGTAAAAACTGACTAAGTTGATTGTCTGATTTGTTTAACATTTTCTCATTCAAGATAGACGTTTCGTCATCAGGATATAAGGGCAAATATTTAATATTCGATTCAACTAAATCTTGAAAAAAGTGTGTACCGAACGATAAATCAGGCACATAATTACCTTTTGCCTTTGCGATTTCAATTAACATAGAAGTATTGTTTATATCCGTATAAGACACAGGCACACCGAGACGTATATCCCCGCGTGAGCCCCACCTGCCCGGACCCAGAAGTATAAAAGTTCGCTTGGGTAGCCGTCTATTCAGCTTCCCTATTGCTTTGCCAATTTCTTTCATTACTTCGGATTTTTCTAATTTTGAATATTCATCTGGCGATACATACACAATAAAATCAATAGGCGGCATATTGCCGTTTGTAACGTATTTTGTTGTGCTAAACAGAGTTTTACTTTTAGGTACATTTTTAGGAATAACATCAGACGAACGGTCGCTTGTTTCGCTCTGTGGTCTTGATTGCAACAAATATAATTTACCGTTACTGAAAGCAAATTCAATATCAATCGGAACGCTCAATGTTGATTTCAATATTTTTAGGATTGCGTCCAACTGCTTAACGAATTTGCCTTTTTTCAGCATATTATCAAATGTTACAAGAATATCATGCTGACGTGTGTCAACCCCCAAGCCAACGGGAGCCTTTACATAATGTCCGTCTCTTATCGAAAAAATATCATTGAGCATAGGGAAATCATGCCCGATATTTTTTATAACCTCATCAATAGATAAAGTCTCGAATGTATTCGTTTTCAAATTAATTAAATCAATTAATTTGGGAGAATACGAAACCATTTGCTCGAAAGTTAAATTCAGTCTGAAATTCGGTTTTCCCGGTGATATTAATATTGGATAATCATTGCTTATTCTATCCACTGCCCGAGTTCCGAGTCCCGGCACAAGCCTTATTAGTCCGTCTTCCCGCTTTATTCTCGGTGACCATCGAAATTCATTGAAGCTAAATGCAACACCGGCAAATGCAGGGAAAAAATAATCGCCAGCTTTTGTACCGACTACTTCCTGAATCATAATACCCATCTCTTCGTTGAAGTCCAACAGCCCGCGTTCAATTCTATATCCTATCGGGTCGGGACCGAAAACGGAAGCAAAAACTTCGGCGACTGCATCACAAAGTTCATCTAATCTATCCTGTTTACTTCCCTGATTTGCTAAAAACAAACTCTTATACTTCCCTGCAAATACAGCACCCAACCTATCTTCGAGCAAACTTGAACTTCTGACGATTATAGGATTTTCACCAAAGTCATCTAACGCACGCGACAATCCGTTCAATAGTTCGGGCGGGAAAGTAGAATTCTTAATCGCTTGAACTACATAGGAATACTCGGAGCGAATATCGTTAATATCTTTATATTTTTGCTCAATAATATCTTCCAGATTATTATAATAGATAAAACTTACAATACTGTCGGAAGTCATATACCATGTCTTTGGAGTTACAATATCTCTGAGCAAATCATTCTTATCTGAATTCGATTCAATGATTTTTTTCGCGAGGAAGAGACCCGCCGCCTTGCCACCCAGTTTACCTTGGCTGTCAGGTGTAAAGATTAAATTCTTCAAAAGATTATCAAAATCACGTATTCTGCAATGGTTCTTAGCAATATTAATATATTCTAATTGGTCGCTTAAGAATTTCCTAATCAAAGAAACACGTGTCCCCTTTGTTACGTGTGTTTCCGACATAGAGAAAGAACTGATATTAATGTATTTTCTTATTGCATCGGCAATCTCATTAATAGGCGTTTGATTATTTGTTATAATCTTAACCAAATGATTTGTTTTAGCCTCATTTGTCCATTTCAGCACTAATTCCAATATCTCCTCATCGGATAGATATGACATAGCAACATTAAAAATATCATCGCTTAAAAAATATGATTGCTGTAATATCTGCTTCTTAGAAGGCTTATTAATTTCCGTCCTAGTGCCTTCCATATTCAAACTGCCGGTGCGTGCAAATAGTACCGCCGCCTCTTTTATTCCTTTTGTGAACAAATGGATAATCATCTTACGCGAAATAACCGAGAATAAATTTTTATCAGTCTGCCGCAGTAAATCTAAGATTATCTGCCACTCGGCTTTATTATTCTTCTTGTCCTTCTCTTCCGGTTTCTCCATATCCTTATAGAGTTTCTTCATTTTGCGGTAGAGAACAAAGTGAGCTATTCGTTCCGCGATAGTATCAATCAGTCGTCTCTCTTCTTTCAGAAAAGGACCTTCGTACTCGTTCGGCATTTCTTGTGTGTAATAGACCTCCACATAACCGACCTTTTTCCCTCTATCATTAATCTTAGATGCAATCTTCCAGCGTGTCGGTTCAAAATTCGATTTTGAGAACACCAAGTCTTCATAAACAATTCTTGCCTCGCAATATGGAATATACTGAAATCCCGTAGGAATAATATCAATCAATTCCTCGAATGCTTCGCGTATGGATTTGTTCGGCTTGGATAATAACTCTTCGATTTTATACAGGCAGTTCAATTCCTTTGCCCGTTCTTCCAAACTTTTAATAAATGTATCTAAATTACTTACCGGCATTTTCTTATCCTAATATTTTCCAATAATATTTTCTAATATATTAATAATTACACAAATTAAAAAAGATTACACTCATTTTAATTTTTTTCTTAACTTGACAATCAAGCATTGTGTTAATATAGAAATAATAATGAATCAATCACAAAAATATTTAAAAAAGATTAAGCCGAACCTTAAAAAGCCTTGGCTGCCAATCTTCATTCTTATTGTCGTTATTATTTCGGGAATGGTTGGTTACTGGGTGCTGTGGCATAAAGAATATCCTACCGATATTATAGATGTGCTGTATATGACAATTATCACACTCACTACTGTCGGTTATACCGAGGTACACCCGCTTGGCGATGGCGGGCGGCTGTTCACAATGTTAATAGCAGTTTTTGGTATCGCCGCACTTTTTTATGTTTTTACAACAGTGATGGAAAACCTCGTTATCTTGCAATTACATCAATTCAGGAGAAAGAAAAAAATGATGACAAAAATTGATAAACTACAAAATCATATTATTCTTGTTGGATTTGGCAGAGTGGGACAACTGGTTACCCGCGAACTCTACGAAACAGGGGAACAGTTTGTTGCAGTCGATAATGATTTTATCGAAGACGATATTTTCAATCTAAAAAATAAAATTCTCACTATTCAGGGTGATGCTACTGTTGATGAAACATTACTTCTTGCCGGTGCCGAACGCGCCCGCGCAATGATTATTGCTACTGCTAACCCTGCAACCACCGTATTTGTAACGCTCAGCGCCAAAGTATTAAATCCGAACATATTCATTGCCGCTCGCTCCGATGACTATAATGATATTGAAAAACTAAAACGCTCCGGTGCTGACCGCGTAGTTAATCCTTATACAATTGGCGGACAGCGGCTCGTTTCCCTTACGCTCAATCCGAATGTAGTTGATTTCTTTGTTACTAATTTTATGAAACAAACCGATATAAAAATCGAAACAATTATATTACCGGAAACAAGCCCTTGGTGCGGCAAAACACTTGAGGAAATTGATGTCAGGAAAAAATGTGGTGCTACAATTCTTGCCGTTGTTCGCGGAAATAAAACCGAGCTTAATCCCGGTAGAGATTTCATACTCCATGCAGGCGACCAGGTTTTAGCCTTTGCTACTGCACAAAATATAAAACAAATGGAACAAATTGCTTTTGGACACTAATACCGCATTATCTCTGAGATTGTATTTGAGCAATTATCATATTGCAGAAATGCAGATATTCGCCAAGGGTAAGCCCTACACCTTATCAAGTGTATTTATTTTATTTCTTTTACTTTAATTATTGCCTTCTCCAAACCATTATAAAAAAGTTTTAGAAATAAGCCAAATTCTTCATTTTTTTCTGCCATTTTCACACTATTAATTTGATAAGTCCAATTTTGATTAGTAAATGTATATGTTACTCCTCCCATTGTTCCTTGAAATTCCTGAACACCATTGAAAAGAATTAAATCTGGTTTGTCATTAATTTTTTTTGGTTTATTCCAAGAAATATATCGCAATTCGTTGTTATCTAATAAATCAATTCTAATAAGTAATTTGTCTGTCTCACACACTAATATATTCTTCTTCCAATCAGATACACTTTTATAAATTTTATCTTTAATCTCAGAATGCAATGTGCTTAATAGTTCAAGTCCTTTACTTGATTGGTAATTAATCGCAATGATATAACCATTGTCGTCAAGCCAAATATCACCTTGGAAAAGTCCAAATCTTGTATAATGATTAATCGTATTAGAACTATCAAATTTAGCTCTAATTAGTTTTGCCCTAAAAACGGAATCAAACAAAATAGGATAATATAAAATAAATTCATCTTTTGTTTTAATATTAGGAATTGGGTTTTGCCTTTTTAGAGGGTATCTTACTATTCTTGATAATTCGATTATTTGGTTATTTTTCAAATAATTAATAATTGTTTTTAATTGCTTTTGTCTTTTTTCGTTAATTCCATTTTCAACTTGACTAAAGCAATTGATTGAAAATAAAAAAAACATTAATATAAATATTGATTTCATCGAAGTTTCAACCTTGTAAAGATAAGAACATTGTTTGATTTATTATTCCGACATCATAAAACCTTAGGAATATTCTAATTAATAATATTCTATACTATCATAGACTTATATTGACATCTGCCGCTTAATATAAAGGCAATCAAGTTCGACATCTTAATTAACTATTGAACCAGAACCTTGACCGAAATGGCTATCGTAGAATACAAATCCGAATTTGTAATAAACTATTTAAAACTACCGTCCCGTGCATCTTGATAAATCATTGTATTAGACGGGTCTAATTCCATTAAATAGTTAAACACTTTCCTATCCGTATAACCATTGAACATTGAAGCTATTTCGCGTGATTTAGTATTAAAAAATGTTTGCAACATAACACTTGCACTTGACATTTTTTTATTCTTAAACTCAGCCATTCGCTCTATTACACTCACCAAATTTTCCAAAGAGCGTTTGGGTTCTTTATATGCCAAGTCCAGCCCATCAACATAATACGCAAAAACCAACTTTCTAAAATCATCATAACGCATATCTGTAAATTCGGAAACAATATTATATTTTGTGTATTGACCGGGAGCCGAATGAGTTTCAAAACCGGTAGCACCGGCAGAAACACCATTTGAGAAAATCAACTTAGCTTTCTCAAATGCAGGCGCACCCTCTAATTCTCCATAGCTATCCAAGTCATAACCAATTACAAGTAACATATAATAATCCAACATTGAAACAAAACGGTCGAAACGCATCGTATTATATGTAAAATTGGCACCACGCGAATATTCAAAACTCCATACATTCTCAATTATTCTTAACTCGACCGACCAACCTTCTTCACCTTCCGGTCCATCAAGCATTCGCTTGGACACAATGAACATCTTAGCTTTAAAATGCCCGTTGCTTCCACCGCTCAAGATAATATTTATTTCTACAGGAATTGGCGCACCCTCCCATTCCATATTTTCCAAATACTTTGTGTTATTAATATAATTCTCAATGTCATCAGCCATTGTAGATGAATAATACAAATTTTCAGTTGCGACCTGTTCCGTATTCACATTTACGTGCGCTTTAATCTCCTGTGCTTCGCTTGCGGCAAAGAGTAAAATTTGTGCAAAAAACACAATCAAAATTCGTTTCATTATTTCTTTTCCCTTTTTAATTTAATTTACCTTGTCTAAAATAAATATTTTATCTAAATTAACAAATAAAAGTATTGACTAATTTTTTTTTCTATATGTATAAATACGTATTATTAGCAGTATTTTTTATAGTGAGCCTTTCAGCTCTCTATCCGCAGGATTATGATTTTGCCGAACAGGAACTCGAAACCATACTGGAATCCATAGCAAAAAGAAGTAACAACTCTAATATTATAGCACGTATAGAATCTTATATTAACAACCCAATAGAATTAACGGGTTCATCAATTAAGCATATTGCACAAATCCCATTATTCACTTATTCAATGGCACGCAACATCAAGAAACTCGCCATAAAGGACTTCGATATTCCCGAAATTATTGATTCATTAAATTTGGATAAGGAAAAAGCATACTTACTTAATTATTGCACTTATATTGATAGACGCTCTTCGGGCAAGAAATCTAAGCCCAAATTCAAATTTCTATCACGCACACGTGATATTGAACAGTTTAACAGATTGAAAGGATTTGAAAAGAATAAATTCACAGGTGATGGAAGTGATATATACCAACGCATACTTTGCAATTATAATGTTTATTCTGCGGGATTGCTTTTTTCCAAAGATTTGGGCGAACTTTATAAGAACAGTTTTATCTCAGGATTTATCAGTGCCACTTATGATAATTTCAGAATTAGCATAGGTGATTTCTATATTCAAACCGGATTGGGCAATATACTTTGGTCGCCTAATTCAATGGGCAAAGGTGCAGAAGTAATTAGTCCCGCTTTTCAATATGATAATTCCATATACAACTATAAGTCGTCCGGTGAATATGGTTTTTTCCGTGGGATTACTTTGTCTAATTCATTTAAGTTTACGGATTATTCTTCATTGAATATATCGGCTTGGGCATCGTCCGCACCTCGTAGTGCTACAATAGGCAAGGACAATTCCATTACATCACTTACCCGTACCGGACTATTCAGAACGGAAACGGAAATTGCAAAACAGAATATCGCAAATGAAAAGAATATTGGAGCTAATATTCTATTTGCAAATCAGGAGTTCAATATAGGTATTACGACTTACTATCTAAATTACGACCGACCTGTAAACACATCATCAGCGAATGCAATCAAAGGAAAAGATGCGTTCCTATCGTCCGTATATGCTATTGTCCCGTTAAATCCATTTACACTAAGCACAGAAATAAGCATTGACGGCAAACGCAATACCGCTTTCAAGTTGATTGCAGAGTTTAAACAAAAGGACTATGCTCTAATATTACATGGGCGTTCATTCGCATCAAACTTTCGTTCACCTTACGGGTATATGTTCGGCGAGCAATCAAGTCCCGCAAATGAATACGGTATCTATTGTGGTTTTATGTATAAGGGTTGGCAGAATATTAAAACTGTTACTTATCTTGATTATTACGGTAGTTATGAACATACATATTATTTACCTGTCCCGATGAAAGGGATAGATATATTAAACCAAACAACTGTAAAAATCAATAGCCAAAATGAATTGCGAGTACGTTTTCAGTTCGAAACAAAAACGAGTTCAAAAAAGATTAAGTCCGAAAAAAAAGTATTCAATCGTAGTAAACACTATGCACGCGCCGACTATATATATCAACCGAACGATATACTAAAGTTACGCACAAGAATTGATTTGAATTTGATAAATTTTGAATCCGTATTGCCTACCCAAACAGGAGTAGCCGCTTATATTGAGGCACAATATAAACCTTCCGATATGTTTAAAATAAGCGGACGTTTGGCATATTTCTCTACGGACGGCTACCAATCTGCTATTTGGCAATTTGAATATGCTATACCCGGTTATATGTATATGCCACCACTCTACGGCAATGGATTGCGTTCCTTTATATCAGTTAATTTTGTTCCGCTCAAAGAATTATCTTTCTGGTTACGCTACGTCATTATGAAAAAATACAATGTGAATACACTCGGTAGTTCATACAATCAAATAGCCGGCAATATTGATAGGCGACTATATCTGCAGATTGATATTGCATATTAGTTATTTAGTAGCAACATTTAGTGGCGGGTCATTATCGGGCAGTTCGACATCGAATTTGGCGATAACCGGACAATGGTCGGAAATTCCTTCTACATCATATTTAGAAAAGGCATTATCTACATTGAACATAAACTCACTATTATTTACAAATCTGAGCGAAGTAGTATCGGATATGACAATTTGGTCAATAGTATAATGGTGATAATACTTGCAGCTGCGCATCTCATCAGTAAGAAAAATCAAATTGTAGTCATCTGTAATTGGTGCTAATGTTTTTTTCTTTCTGTTTTTCGGATAATCATTAAAATCACCGACAATAATAATATCTTCTTCGTCCGAATTAGCAAGAATCGAATCCGCCCAATTAGTAATCGCCCTTGCCTGAGCAACTCTCATCAGGTAAGACCTAGTTCGCAAATCGCTACTATTATCCCAATGTGAACTTGACTTTAAATGCACATTTAAAAGATGAAAATCAAAATTACCGGCTTTTACATAAATCCACAAACCCGCCTTGGTTTTGTGTGGTGTAACCATCAGCGGGAAATAATCGCCATAAGAAGCAATAGCAATGTTCTTCTTATAGATAATTGCCAATTTCTGAGGTCCGCCGGTAGTACCCATAACATATTGATATTCAGGCAAATGATTTAACAAAATTTTGAGAGCCTTCTTATTTTCAATTTCCTGTAAACCAATAATATCAGCATCAATTTCCTTAATCACTTCGGCAATATGAGCATAGTCGGAACTATCACGCTCTTTGCGGTCTCGATGTCCGTCCCCGAGCCATTCTAAATTGAAGGTTCCGATAGTAAGGTATTCCTTATTAAAAACACTCGGAGTACTGACAACAATAGGCTTAATTTTTGAATTATCCTGCGTACAGGATACCCATAAAAAAATAATAAGCAACAACGCTCCGAGTGTTTTTATTCTATTCATATTAATCTGCTTTAATAAATGATTGTGTTATCCAATTAGAGCCACTGAGCAATCTAACGAAATACATACCCTTTGGCAATGACGAGACGTTAATCGAAGCAGGATAATAGCCCTGCGAAAAAGTGCCGAGCTTGCCTGTATTTAGCTTCATACCGCCAACATTATAAATTTCATAACTTACATCTCCACTTTGTGGTAAATCCATATAGAGATTGATAATATTGTTTGCGGGATTGGGCGTAATCTTCAGATTGAAATTAGTACCGGTATCTTCTTCATCAACAGCCGAAATGCCACCGTCCCAACCAGCAATGCGTGCAAGCATCCACCAGAAAGCAACACCTTTCATCTGACAGTTTAGGCATTTTGAATGAGCGCAGTCGCATTTGGTACACATTCCCTGATGTTTCTTGCACCATTCGTCAGCCCAATTTTTCCTTTTGTGTTGGTCGTCATAATAATAACAACCGTCATTAGCACCTTTATCTAAGAAATAATTGCCGTCAGGGTCATAACTTTCAATATCAGCAAAATCAAATAAAATCTTTTTATTCTTCTTGCAGAAATTACGTATCTGTTCATTCCTCAGATTCAGATTGCCTTTAACACCTGAACCGTCAAGATGTCCTGTCATATATACAAAAAGTATATCAGGAAAATCTTTTTCAAGTTTATCCATTAAAGTAAGATAAGTATTAATATCATCTTCGTCAGCAGAACTAGCCTGCCCACACCAAGACCACATAATCATATTCCTATCATTATTATGGGACTCCAATTGAGTGCGGGTACGTTTTGCCCACTCGGTTCTATTGGGATTGCCCAAATCGCCGCCTCGCTCTTTATAATTCAAAGAACCTTTGCCTGAATTATATGTAAAGATACTACCCGGAATCTTTTTCAAAATACCCATCCCCGATGTAATCTGCGTACCGTGCGAAGTACGCCCATAAAGGATTCGAAGATTCTGTTTCGCTTTATTCACAAAAAATACGGGTATTTTTTTGAGATTTACGCTTTTATGATTTGCGATTATCGGTCGCATTTTCTTTGGTTGCGAACGCAACTGCCCTACAGCCGATAACAGCATTATAATTGCCAGTGCAAATAGTAATAATTTCCTCATAATAGCCCTCTATTGATTTTTGAAAAAACTGCACTGTAATATACTTATTTTTATTTAAAAAATGAAAGAAAATATACGGAGAACTTCATATTTATATTAATATTTTCAATTTAATTTTGTCCGTCAATATTCTTTTTGCTATATTTAATAATCATTTGTTATCACTTATGAACAATAACAAATATTATATTAATAATTGGAGTGGATAATGTATCTTGTTGGCAAAATTGAAATAGACCCATCGCAAGCTACTGAAATAGCAAAAGTCAAACCGACTTCATTTTTCGGGAAGTTACTTGATGTTATGTCATTCGGAAAAGCAAGCGGCAAAGTGGAGAAAGAAACTTTTTCCGCACTGTCTATTCTCGAACAGATTTATGCAGGATTGCGAACAAGTAAAGTCGATAATATCATAAGGCTGGCGGTTGATGACTATGATTTTTATTATGACGATAGCGGTCAGGAAGCCGACATGGCTGATGCTATATCACAGTTTACTACCAAAGTTGACCCGCTTGAATCCGAATTGTTTGAAACGCTTTATCTCGTTATGGAGCATTCGCTCGCTCCACTGAAACTCTTGATTGAAATTCGGATTAATAGAAAACACAATGTAGGCGAATATCCGATTAGTATTTTTGTTAATGGTGTGATTGATGAATACAAGACTTCTGACGATACTAATTTGACGCAATTGAAAACCAAACTGAAAAATGTATTTGCCGAGCAAAAAGAATATGATGACTTCATTGATAGACATAAAAGAATTTTCGATTCGTTTATGCACCAGCTCGAATATGCAGTACGGAAATATATTGAAGTTGATGATGTACGTGTAGAAAGCAAAATGCAAGTAATTAGACCAAAGAAAAAAATTGCCAATAAAGTCGAAATAAAACATAACAAACGCAGTAAGCCCGCATATTACGGTTACTATGGATTTGATGATTATTTTTTCTATGCTTGGCTCTGGGGTGATATGATGCATGATTATAATATCTACACACATAGTATTGATGTTGTCGATGAACAAGGAAATGAAATTGCACATATTGGTAATAGCGGTTTCAATGCAGGCGATAGCAATATGCTAAATTCAGATGCTCCGTTCGAGCCTGTCAGTGGTTCGGATATTGAGTATTTTCAGGATAACGAATTTGATGATGATTTACAAAACGGCGGAATAAATTTTGAGAACTCGGATAGTGATAGTAGTGATTTCTCTGATGATACTCCCGATTTCGACTTGGGTGATGACTGATTTAAATATATGAAATTTATTTTTTAACTATATACAGGTGTATTTATGTTTTTTATAATTGTTGGATTAATTCTTCTCGTTTTTGTATTTACGGGTTTAAAGAACACATCTCTTTATCAATACAAGGGACTTGCAATAATAGTGGCAATTGCGATTATCGGTATCGGAATTGTAACGTCAATGGTTAGGCAAATTAATGCCGGACATGTCGGTGTACAGGTACTATTCGGCGAAGTAAAGGAAACAGTGTTATACGAAGGATTGCGTTTTGTCAATCCACTTGTCAAAATAAATCAGATGAGCATTCAGACACAGAACTATACTATGTCCCGGACTTCGGACGAAGGGAACAAAGTCGGTGATGACGCTATTCGCGTATTGAGTAAAGACGGATTGGAAGTCGTCATTGACCTTACGGTTTTATATAAAATTATTTCCGGCGAAGCCCCGAAAATTTATAGGGAACTTGGCAATGAATATGAAGGCAAGGTTATTCGTCCAATTACAAGAACCGGTATCCGCGAAGGTGCTTCGCAATTCGAAGCTATTGCTCTATTCTCTGCAAAAAGAGAAGAATTTGAAAATATTATCAGGACAAAAATCGAAAGGGAACTAAAAAAGCGTGGTGTTATTCTTGAGAAAATGCTTGTGCGAAACATAGGATTACCCGAATCGGTAAAAGAAAGTATCGAAAGAAAAATTACTGCAATCCAAGAAGCGCAGCGTATGGAATTTGTCCTACAAAAAGAAAAACAGGAAGCCGAAAGAAAACGTGTCGAAGCGCGTGGTGTTGCAGATGCTCAAAAAATTGTAAATATGGGACTGTCCGATAAAATTTTACGTTTTGAAATGATAAAGATTCAAAAACAGCTTGTCAATTCACCCAACTCAAAAATCATCGTTCTTGATGCAAAGAACAGTCCGCCATTTATTATTGGTAAATAGTCTTTTATTCATATTAATAATTAAGGGTTGCCGAATTATTACGGCAACCCTTAATTATTCCTGCAATAAACTACAAATAGATAATTATTATAAAAAGTTTTCCACATTAGGAACAAGATGTCTCGTTTTATCCATATTTTTATTATGTTTGTTAGGATAATAATTAAACAAATTTGACTATTAATTATGAAATCTTTATATTTCGGCGATTGTCTTGATGTCCTCAAAGAATTGAATACAAAATATCCTGAGGGATTTATTGATTTGATTTATATTGACCCGCCATTCAATTCCAAACGCAACTACAATATACTCTTTGAGGATATGGATTTGAATGATACTAAGGCGCAACGCGAAGCCTTTGCCGACACTTGGTCTAATGTTTCATATCTTGATACACTTGGCGAACTTGCTGACCTTAATTTTAATCTCTATGACTTCCTAAAAACTCTCGATAAAATAAACATATCAAAGTCCGCTGTTGCTTATCTTACTACAATGGCAGTACGTATTTACTATATGCACAAGGTACTCAAAGAAACAGGCTCGTTCTATTTACATTGCGACCCGAATATGTCCCATTATTTGAAACTTATCTGTGATGTGATATTCGGAAAAGATAATTTCAGGAATGAAGTTATTTGGTGTTACAAAGAAAGAGAAGGAAGTAAAAAAAATTGGAATAAAAAACACGATGTTATTTTATTCTATTCAAAGTCAAAAAATTATACTTTTAATTGGAAAGAAGTATATGAAGAATATAGCCCTGGAACAATAAAAAAATTCAATTATACAGACGATACTGGAAGAAAATTCCAAATTAGAGGTAAAGGTGGAAATTATACAGGCAAACAAGGACTAAATATCGAATTGGAGAAAACAAATCCCGATTTAGTTTATAGAGACTATTTGGATAAATCTCCGGGTGTTCCTCCAAGAGATTGGTTTATTATTCCGGTTTTGAACAGAGCATCATCGGAACGTCTCGGATATCCTACACAGAAACCCGAAGCACTATTGGAAAGAATTATTAAAGCATCTTCAAACGAAGGCGATTTGGTTGCCGATTTCTTCTGCGGTTGCGGCACTACTATTGCCGCCGCAAACAAACTGAACCGGCAATGGCTGGGTGTAGATATTTCTCATCTTGCTATTAAATTAATTTTAAAAAGATTGACTGCCCCGATTCCCGAAGAGGGAAGGAAAAAATTCCTAAAAGAAATTGAGATTCACGGCTTCCCAAAAGATATTGATTCGGCAAAGCAACTGGCAAAGTCCGATGAATTATTGAAAAAGAAAAGCAAACACGGTGCTTTCGATTTCCAGCATTGGGTTGTTGAATTTCTACTCGGTGGTGTGCGTAATCCGTTGGTAGTCGCTGATGGAGGTTGGGACGGTTACATCACATTTCCGAAGAATGACAAAGATAAAGGCAGAATGCTTATAGAAGTAAAAAGTGGCAAAGTAAGTGTTAAAAATATTCGTGAATTCATTAATGTAATTAATCGTGAAAAAGCTGACTTTGGTGTTTTTGTTTGCTTTGCCGAGCAGGTAACTAAACCTATGGAATTAGCCGCAAAGCAAGATGGCAAGTATAAGCCTTATGATTTCGACCGCATACAAATATTAACAATAGAAGACATCTTTGAAGGAAAGGAAATCAAAATTCCTGCCGGTGTAGCACCCTCGACCTTCAAACAATCTACAAAAGATGTACGCAGTATCAATCAACAAGACAAAATGTTTGACTAAGGCTCTTTACGTTTCATTGGATAATAATATTAGAGATAAAATTGAAAAAGATTTATAGATATATACGATTTGCATTCCAAGTAACTATATTACTAATTGATATAATTGCAGAATCATTATTTTTAATTTTTACATTTACATTCTTCAAGAACAAATATAATTTTGCCCGCCATTATCATCGCTGGGCTAAGCGTGCATTGGCTATTGCCGGAATAAAATTGACAATTATAGGTGCAGAGAATATCAATCCTAACGAAACTTATGTTTTCGCTTCCAATCATTCCAGTCATTTTGATATACCTATTATCTACTCTGCAATTCAATCAAAGGTGGCGATTATTTATAAAAAGGAATTGGAGAAAATTCCTATTTTTGGGTGGAAATTAAATAAATCTTTCTTTGTTGCAATTGATAGAACCGATGGACGCAAAGCAATGGCAAGTGTCATAGAGGCTTTAAATCTTATAAAACAAAATGTTAGTATAATTATTTATCCGGAAGGGACTCGCTCCAAAGACGGTAAAGCGCAGGAATTCAAACGAGGGGCTTTTGTTCTGGCGGCTAAGTCCGGCAAAGATGTAGTTCCGGTTACAATTGTCGGCTCTAATGAAATTATGCCGAAAGATTCCTTATTCTTCGAGCCGCGTGAAGTTCAGATTGTATTTCACAAGCCTATCGGATTCCCCGCAAAGATGAGCAAATCAGATGAATTGGCACAAGTAGAAACAATTAGACAAATTATCATATCAGGATTTGACAAAGCAAAAAAACATTTGGCTATCTCATAAAATACTCTTAATTTTGTATTCCTATTGAGCGGTCAGGTAGCTCAGTTGGTAGAGCAGAGGACTGAAAATCCTCGTGTCGGCGGTTCAACTCCGTCCCTGACCACAATAAAAGCCGTATAAACAAGTTTATACGGCTTTATTTTTTTCAAGCATTGAGAGTGAAAACAAAATTATTCTACACTTGTATTGAATTTTGGATAGAAGAAGGATTCAATAAATGTTGTCTTGCCTGCTCCAATATTAATTTTTAGGAATACACCGCTTATTCTCGGTTCCTTTTCCGCCATCTCGAACTTATGTGGTGTCTGCAAAGTAAACCGTCTAATGGCAATATCTTTGCGCATTCCAAGAACAGAATCATAGGGTCCGGTCATACCAACATCAGTAATAAATCCTGTACCTTTCGGCAGAATGCGTGCATCATTTGTTTGCGTATGAGTATGAGTACCAATTATCGCACTCACTTTGCCATCAAGAAACCAAGCAAACGCCATTTTCTCGGCAGTTGCATCAGCATGGAAATCAATAATAATCTTATTGGTTCTCTCTCTAATGCTTTTCAGTGCAAATTCGGCAGACTTAAAAGGACAATCAATTGTTTGCATAAAAGTCCTACCTTGTAAATTCATAACTGCTACTTCCTCGCCGGTTGGCAATTCAATAAATGTATATCCCAAACCCGGATTACCTTGCGGATAATTTAGCGGACGCAATACCTTATTCGATTTTGCCAGTAATGGTTTGCCTTTCCAGTTATCCCAGACATGATTACCGGTTGTAATAATATCAGCGCCGAACATTAGAAATTGTTCTAATTCGGCATTAGTAATACCCTTACCGTCAGCGGCATTCTCGCCATTGAAAATCACCAAGTCGGGTTCATATTTTTCATTGTACATAGGTAGGAAATCATCAACCGCTTGTATCCCGGGTTTTCCGACAATATCTCCGATAAAGAGAACTTTTATTTCATCATTCATTTTTTTGTCTTTTATTATTTTTTTTTGCAAGTTAATAAAAAGAAAACAAACGTAAACGAAAGTTTTTTATTTGTAAACAATAGTTGAAGGTATGATGAGCGGCAAAATATATACAAAAACCGGAGATGACGGCACAACCGGACTATTTGGAGGGAAGCGTGTAGAAAAATACTCTATGCGTGTTGAGTCTTATGGTACAATTGACGAACTTAATTCGTATATCGGTCTCATACTCACAAAGATTGATAATGAAGAATTTAAAAAAACACTAAGCAAATTGAATAACTTACTTTTAATTGCAGGTTCCGACCTCGCCACACCATTGGTTCAAAACGAAAAAATTAATATTGAGCGTATAAATGCAGGCGATATCGAATGGTTAGAGGAAAAAATTGATGAATACACTATCCAAATGCCACAATTAAAATTCTTTATACTCTCAGGGGGGACGGAACTATCCGCTCTTCTGCATATCGCCAGAACGGTATGCCGCCGTGCCGAACGGCATTTGGTTGAACTTGCCACTAATGAAGACTTAGGTGATTTTGTCTTAATGTTTTTCAATCGTCTTTCCGATTTTCTGTTTACTGCGGCAAGATATGCAAATTTTATTGCAGGTGTAGAAGATGTAAAATGGATAGGCAGATGACTTATAATAATTTGTTTTTGTTTACAACTATTTCTTAATATTGTATAATAGATTTTTGTTAATTAATTGAACGAATAAAATGGAAAATATGAGAAGACCTGATTGGGACCAATTATATATTACAATGTGCTATTTAGTGGGTATGCGTAGCCGAGACGACAAAACGCATGTCGGCTCTGTAATTACCGATGCAGATAACGTATTAGTCTCCACCGGATATAATTCCCTGCCGCGTGGAATAGAAATTGACCGTGAAGGGAAACGACTATCACGTGAGAACGGGGAGAAATACTATTGGATTGAGCATGCCGAACGTAATGCTATTTTCAATGCGGCACGCAGAGGCACTGTGTTAAAAGGGTGTAAAATATATGTACCTTGGCTACCCTGCACCGATTGTGCGCGTGCAATTATTCAGAGTGGTATCTCGGAAGTGATTATTCATCAGAACGGGCAGGACTTCTACGAAGAGCATACAAACGGCAAATGGGCAGACCAACACCGCCGCACACAAGAAATGTTCCTTGAGGCAGGTGTACGGCTTCGTTTTGTTACTTGCAATGTTGTCGTACCGGAAATATATATGAATGGCATTATTCACGATGCAGTAGAATATTTAAATAAGAATAATTAACTATTTATTTATTATTTAATAATAAAGCCGCTTTCTTATAGAAGCGGCTTTTTCAATTACGATTTCGATATTTAAAACTTCAATTTAAACTTTCCGTTCAGGAAGAGCGAATCTTTCTTTCTTTTTTCTTCTTCTAATTTTACAGTTACAGTCTTAGGAATTTTCTCCTTAACCTCTCTGACAATTAGTATTCCATTGACATAAGACGAATCCAAGCGAATAACAGTAATATAATCAATGTAAGTAGAGTCTCTATATTCAATCCAAATCTTATTTTCATAAACTTTACTATGCAAGAACATTAGAAGTTCACCTTTTTCTTTATTCAAATTGAAAGTAATCTCGGCACAATTAGCACTCTGTCCCGCATAGCTTGTAGTATCCTTCGAGGCATCTACACCACGTGCAATTTGAATGCCGCATTTACTTGTACCGGACAATCTCCCGTCAAATTTATATGGCTTATTAAAACAAATCGAGTCCAAAGTAATATCTAATTTTTTAATACTAATTCTCTTTAATTTAGAGGATTCAGCCGATACGTCATCAAGCTTCAAATGCATCCAAATATTATTTGTGCCAAATGCAGTATCAAGTTTAAAATATGAATGATTATCAGTAAACGATTTGACTGTACCGTTTTCTTCAAAGAACATTTCGGAGATTTCACCTGTCATCTTATAATCCTCACCAAATACAGGCTTTTTATCACGTGGAGTATCCACATCCATAGGAGATGTGCATGCCTGCATTAGCAAGAGAAAAATAATTCCGGGAATAACCAATAACTTAAAATATTTCATAATTCACTTTCATTAAAATTGTATTGACATACCATAAACTAAACCAATTTTTTGCGATGTGTACCATACACCTTGATTCTGATAAGCAAGGAGTGTACCTTCAAGACCGAGAAAAGCACCCAAGCCCCAAGATGATTTCCAATTGAAACCAGCCGAAATTTTTCCTAAGGGACCTAACTCCGAAGCACCTAAAAATATTTTGCTGTAAGGTCTGGCGCCTGAAAGGATATTTATATTTTTCCCAAACTCCGTAATAATTGAGGCACCGCCCCACCAAATATTAGGTCTTTGCTCATAAAGATATTTATGCCCGTCAGGGTCAAGATTATTAAATTGCTGACTAAATGGTTCACGTCCACTTTCAATGCCAATATAAACATCTTTGTATGGAGCAAGGAAATACAGCCCCATAGTAATATTGGCAAATTCATCGGGCGAATCAATATTAACAAGCGGGAATGTTAGTCCGCTCAATCCCCCGAATCGCAGGGAGTATTCATTAGCGCCGGTATTAACTCTATTGGGCATTAACGAATATCCTGAATTATTAGTAATAATTGAAAAACGATTTCCCCGCTGTAAATGCAAATTGTCATTTGGAACAGCGGCAGTACTATTATTACTGTTAAAACTATGACTGATTGAAAGCATAGCCATATCGTCATTATTATTATTCTGTATTATTGAACTATTGCTTACTGTACTATTTGCGTTGTTTGCACTACTAAGCTCCTGTGCAGATACAGCAGGTACTTTAATATATCGAACAATCTCACGAATTTCAGATTTCTTTGTAACGGCAAATCTTAGTTTAGAATTTTCCGCTGTAAGTCTATTAATTTTAGACTGCGAAGCCAAGACAGTATTCTTCATTTTCCCCATATCTGCTTTTAATTTAGCAAGTTCCATATTATGGTTATTCTTCATAATGGAGAAAGTAGTAAATCCCGTCAAAGCGGCAACTAAAAGCGGAATCCAAGAATACTTTAGCAGCAATGTTTTCAAACCGATATAATAAGCACCGGGTAAGGCAAAACCAGCCTTTGTGAAAACAGCCGCAGTCGCCGCAAGCGGTGGCACAAAAGCCTCGGAATCGCTATGTACGGCATTCTTAATGGATAGCATATCCCTCATTTCCGAACGAAGTTCGTCATTGATAGACAACTCGGAAAAAAGCGATACTTCCTGAGAAGATGACAACTCACCGTCAAGTAGCATACTCAATTTTTCGGAAGCACTATCACCGTTTATTTTACTCATACCAATCAATAAAAATTATTACTAATTATACTTTTCAATTTCTTTCATATATGGAGCTAGAACATCTCTGATTTTTTGCTTTGCCCTAAAAATTCTTATTTTCACAGTGGACAGTGGAACTTCGAGCATTTCGGAAATTTCCTGATAAGATAATCCGTCATATTCACGCAAAATAAAAATATCCTTATATTCTTCCGGCAAAACGTCAAGAGCCATTTTGATAAGCGTTAGTAGTTCGCTTTTGTCATTCTCGTGATTGTCCGGCACCATATATTCTTCAAACGACACAGGATTTTTATCTTTTCTCTTGACATTAACGCAAAGATTACGTGCAATTCTAAGCAAGAAAGCGGGTACGTTTGTCATCACCCTGTCCTGCTTTGTACTGTCAAGAAATCGGATAAAAGTCTCCTGAAAAACATCCTGAGCATCTTCTTTGTTGCCCAGGAACCTACGGCAATATGCAAAAATACGCGGAGAATGCCTGCTATATAATTCGGCAAAGGCTTTCTCTGCCGTCTTCTTATCCGAAGTCAGCATATAATACAAATCATTATCACTATATTTCTCAATGCTTTTTGCCATCAGATACAATAACAATAACTTATATAAAAAGTTTCAACTATTTTGAAATTATTTTAAAAGATGAACCGCAAATCCGAATACTTCTTTTTGATATTTTGTTTTTCTTCATCGGAAAACATATTTTTTCTCAAACTTACTAACTTCAAATTCGGTATTGTATTTAACAAATCCGGTAGAGATGTTAATTTGTTAAAATTAGCATAGATTGCTCTAAGTTTTTTTAATTCAATGATTTCCTTAGGTAGTTCAATTAATTTATTGGAATTGATTTTCAAATTGGATAAAGAAAGAAGAGCGGAAATCTTAGGAGACAAACTAGTGATTTTATTTTTTGAAACATCTAAATCTCTTAGTTTCGATAGAGAATATATAGTTTCCGGTAATTTTTCCAAACCGCAATTAGTCAAATTAAGCAAACGCAAATTTACTAATTTTGAGAAATCATAGTTCAATGATTTCAAAGGATTAGAACCCAATTTAAGTGATTGCAGTCCGGACATTTTAGAAAAATCAAATCTAATTGCCGCTAACCGATTGCCGGATATATCTAATTTTCTTAAATTTTGCAATTTAGTTATATTTGGCGAAAGATAAACAAGCCTGTTTCGGAATAACAACAGACGCCGAATACCCGGAATATTGAATAACTTTTCGGGCAAATATTTAAGAAGATTGTTGCCCAAATTCAAGTCCGTAAGCTTCTGCAATCTTCCGATTTCAGGCGAAATGGAGTCAATCTTATTATTTTGAGAGTTTAAATATCTCAATCCAGATAAGTTTCCGATAGAAGCCGGTAAAACTTTAAACTTATTACCTGATAAATTCAATTTATCTAATTGTGTTAGTTTGGAAATACAGGGTGGGAAAACCTCAAATTTATTATAGGCAATATAAAGGATACTCAATGAACGCAGACTAGCAAATTCCTTAGGTAATTGCGATAAACCGTTTTTCATCAAATTCAAAAAATGTAGATTGGATAATTTGGAAATATCGGGCGAAATAACAGTTAATTTATTTCTTGATAAATCCAGCTTAGTTAATGTTTTAAGTGTAAAGATTGCATCGGGTATTGATTTTAATCCGTTTGAATTATATTTAATTTCAGTCAGCTTAGATAATCCTGCTAATTCCTTAGGCAATGATGTGATTTTATTATTTGATAGAACAAGAATTTTTAGTGATTTAAACGATAGAACTTCGCGGGGAAGAGCAGTGAGATTCTTACCGGATAAGTCAAGTTTGATTACAGTTTCCGGGTGCTTCAATGCTTCTTCCAATGAAAAGCGTTTTTTCGGTCTGATAGGTTTCGTCCGTTTTCTCGAAATGTTCTTTTGCTTTGTAGTACCACTAACAACCTGCATCGGCATAAAAAAACCGGCAATTGCCAATAAAAATATGCTTAACACTATTCTCGAAAGAATTATTTTAACCCTCATTACACCCTTATCAAACATTAATAACACATACACTATATATGTAATAATACGAAATCATTCTATAAAATTTCTCTTGCTTCATCTTTGCTTGTTTTAACAATTGCAAACTTTTTCTCCACATACTTAGACAGCTTGACAAATGGAAGACCGAGAAGCAAATAAATAATTGCAACAATTATACCCGTACCGACAAAATCAAAATAAGTCGATGATACCTGAAAATAGACTTTTGTAAGTTCAATTATTGTAATTATCGACACCAAAGAAGAATCTTTAAGAAGAGATATGAAATCATTAGTCATTGGCGGAATAACAAGTCTAATCGCTTGCGGCAAAATAACATATCTAAGTGCCTTCTTACGAGTCATACCCAAAGATAAAGCCGCTTCCATCTGTCCGCGCGGAACGGAAAAAATTCCTGCACGATAATTCTCCGCTTCGTAAGCCGCATAGTTCAAGCCAAGCCCGACAATTGCGGCAACAAGTGGTGGCATATATATTCCGATTTTCGGTAAGCCGTAGTATATAAAATATAATTGAATTAATAGCGGTGTACCGCGTATCAATTCAATAAATGCTATTGACAATATGGATACAAACTTTGGTCCGTAAATCTTTGAAAGCGCAAGGAAAAGACCGACTACAATAGCCACAACCATAGATAGAATTGAAATAAACAATGTAAAAAATGCCGCTTTGCCAAAACGCGGTAAAGATATGATATAGCGTTGTATGTAATCGGAAACAGAATCGGGGGAGCGAGTAGAACTTAAAAAATACTGATATTTAGTCGGTAAAACATTAGACGGACCTCTGTCATTGAAATACAAAGCCATAGTATAGTTCCATAGGTTCCATTCTTCGTATATTTTACGAAGTTTTCCTGAGTTTGCCAAAGAATTAATCGCCTTGTTAATCTTATTTAATAATTCTTTATCGTCTTTCCTAATGGCTATACCGTATTCTATTTCACCAATAGGTTGCCCGACAAGTTTATAACGCGGGTCGGGCTGTCCGTAATAGCTAGCAATAGGGGCATCAACGAGAACTGCATCAAGTCTGCCGTTTGCCATATCATCTAATGCGCTTACTTCGCCATCATAAGTTAAAACATTAATTCCACCCTTTGCTTCGAGGATACGCTCGGCAAGCGAACCTTTTAATGCACCGGCAGTTTTCCCAACCAAATCGGATAATGAATTTATCCCCGTTTTTTCTTTTAAAACAATAAGCTGTTCGTAGGTAATGTAGTAAGGAATACTAAAATAAACAGCTCGTTTTCTATCCTCTGTAATTTCTATACCGTTAATTGCAACATCATAATTTCTATTTTGCAGTCCGGGAATTAATCCGTCCCATTGATTCTGCACGAACTCTGCTTTCATTCCAATTTCGGTGGCAATTGCATTTGCAATATCAACCTCGAATCCTATATACTCGGTCGGATTTTGTGGGTCGGGGATAATATACGGAGCATTACCTTCGGCATCTGCCGCCCAACGCAATATTTTCTTTTCTTCATTTTGCGCAGTGGCACTTAGCAACTGTGCCATTAATAAAAACAGAAAAGAAAAAATACGTAAATATTGTAAATGCAATCTCATATATTCTTAATCATTTAAAATTTTAATATACTTCTTAGTACTATCATTTTTCGGATTATTGAAAATTTCTTCAGGAGGAGCAATCTCAACAATTTCGCCATCTTCCATAAATATAACACGGTTTGAAGCATTCTTAGCAAAACTCATCGCATGAGTAACAACAATTTGCGTCATACCGTCATCATGCAGTTTGTTCATCACTTTTATTACTTCGCCCACCAATTCGGGGTCAAGAGCTGAAGTCGGTTCATCATAAAGCATAACGAGTGGCTTCATAGCCAAGGCACGTGCAATAGCAACCCTCTGCGCCTGTCCGCCGGAAAGTTGTGATGGATAACGGTCTGCGAACTTACTCAATTCAACTTTATCAAGTAGCCTTTTTGCTTCCGCATTTGCTTCAATTTTATTTGTATTATTAACTAATACCGGAGCAAGGGTAACATTTTCGAGAACAGTAAGATGAGGGAATAAATTCAAATTCTGGAAAAGCATACCAACCCGTTTACGTAAAGTCAAAGCCTTTATCTGAAAATCTTCATCAACTGCTTCTTCTTCATTGGGTTCGACAAAAGGCTTCACGGACGTTCCGGTCATCTTTTTAGTCCTTTGTATTATATTCGTTTTCTTTTTATCGGGCAACTTACGATTAAGAGTAATACCGGCAATCCGTATTGTTCCCTCGTCAAAATATTCTAACAAATTTAAGCATCGCAATAAAGTCGTCTTACCACAACCGGAGCGACCAATCACGGAAATCAGTTCGCCCTTTTCGATACTGAAATTCAGACCTTTAAGAATATGATTATCATAAAAATACTTATGTAAATTCTTTACATCAATGATTATATCTTTTTCCGGTTGCATTTACTCAAATAATAATTAATAAGATAAATTAACGAACATTCAAATTGTAATTTATTACATTTGTCTTATATAAACAAAATAAAAAAATCAAAAAAAAGAGCCGCTAATGAACGGCTCTTTTTAAATCGGATAATATAAATTAGAATTTTCTACTACCGTCAGGTTGATATACATACTCGAAAGTATAAAAGCGTGCCTTACTTTTCATATCGGGATTTACCGGAGCATCTTTGTAGTAGCTGATAATTCTTAATTTCGCATATTTGCCATCGGCAGTTTTCAACAAAATAACATAACCGGGTTTAGGTGAAATAACGTGTTTTGGGGGTCCACTGTAGTTATACCATTTTTCTGTATTGCTTTTATTGATAGCCATTGGGTTCAATTTGTCCTCTTGAAAATATCCTTCTTTCAGTGCCGTTTTCAAATCTGCAAAATTTGTACCTGATATTAATTGGATTGCGGCATTTCCGGGACCGCGAACACCACTGTTACAAATAATACTCGTCTTGAAAAAAGCAATATCCCATTTCTTTGTTGCCGAATCCTTTCGGCTTATTTCCTTATTTTCGCTCAGACTGAAAAAAGTCCAAGTTTTACCGCCGGAAGCTGTATCCGCATTTAAATTCTTCACAATTTTAGATACGATTGGCTTGTTGTCAGCCGGATTATTCGGACTATTGTCATCGCTACAAGAGACCGCAAATAGAATAAAGCTTGCCGCTAAAAAAATCAATAGTTTGTTCATCAAACATCTCCTTAAAAAAATTAATGATAAAAAGTTAATTAATAATATATTTAAAAATCAGCCTTCCATATAAAGTTCTGCCGGAAGTTACTAATCTCGTTAATTTGCTTGTATAATCAAATAAATTATCTACACCTACTTGCAAAGTAAAATAATCAAACAATTTCTTGGAAGCCGTCAAATACCAAAAAGAATAGCCCGGTGCATATTCACTGTCATCGTCAAGTATTAAATTCCCATTCAAATCCGCATAGCCATACCTTGATTTGAATACTGCCCGAAGCGAAAAAATAAAATCTAATTTTCTGATATTTAAATCGAACTTAATTGAACCGGAATGAAGCGAACGATTAAACAATCCGCCATATTCATCAGGGCGAACCGGACGGTCATTATAACCTTCTCGTTTCCAATACTTGGTTTGCTTATTATTTTTGAGTGAATTAAGTACATTAATATCGGCTGTATTCAGCAATTGATAGTGGAACTGAATATTCAAGAAATCAACAGGTTGAATACGCAAACGTGTTTCCAAACCTTGTGTATAAATCTTATCCAAATTAAAATAAGTATAAACAAATTTCCCGTTTGTTTTCACCGCAACAGGAAGGAATTCTATTAACCCGCTTACATTGTTGCGGAATAGATTAAATTTAATTTCCAATATATCGCTAAACGAATAAGTAGCACCAATATCAATCGCCCAAGATTTTTCAGGCGATAATTCTTTGATTTTATTAAGATTATATAAAGTATCGCTAATTTGTCCTGTTGCACCCAGCTTGCCGAATTCTTCAGGGAAATTTTTAATACCAAAAACAGAATAACCCTCGGAAGCCAAAGTCCAATTCAAATACAGTTGCTCGAATGTCGGCGCCTTAAACCCCGAACCGAGTGAAGCCCTGAGATACAAATCGGGAATAGCCTGCCAAGTTGCGGCAATTTTCGGACTGATATTATTTGCATATTCACTATGTCCGTCAAAACGCAAACTGCCAATCATATCAACTTTATTGGACACTTGCCAATCATCTTGCAAATAAGCATAAAATAAGCTTGTATTACGTTTGCCTCCGGACACAGCGGCACTGGATACCTGCTCAAATTGTCCACCGAAACCACCGATAATCTGATGTTCACCCAATAGTGATGTTGATTGCACTTCCGCTTTTCCGGTTTTATGTCTAAATTGATATGTAGAATATAATTTGCCGCTTTGCTTATATGTATCCACTGTTTCGGTTTTATAATCGGAAGCATAAAACCTTGCATCTAAACTATAATGATTAGATAGCTTATGCTCAGCCTTAAAACCTATATTGTTCTCATAATTCCTTACAATAGTATTGATATAATTAGTATCGCTATTTTGATGAATGAAATATGTGTTTTTTGCCTCTTCAGAATAATGCCGCATATTTAATTTCGAATTTACTTCATTTGAAACATCATAGAAAACTTCACCGTTAATAGTCCAATTATTATTTGGTGGCACAGTCTGCTCAATAGCAGTTGGAATAAGCGAAAATCCCTCTGTTCGATAATTATCGGCAAATATTCTCAATCCTACTTTTTTATTAAAAAGAGCAGAACGGATTTCACCCGCCAAATCATAAGTATTATGCGTTGCATATCTTGCAGACACACTCATATCCAATGGCCTAACCGGCTTTTCCGTAATCAGATTAACAACACCGGCAAGTGCGGAACTGCCGTAAAGCGAAGACGAAGGACCGCGAACAACTTCAATCCTACTCATATCACCGACTGAAAAGCGGGAAATATCAAGTACACCACCTGTTCTTCCTGACAAAGGCTCACCATTTAGCATAACGAGAGTATAATCCGAACCAAGCCCCTGTACCTGCATTCCTCTACCATGATTTGATGATAAGGGAATACCCATTTCTTGAGATAATACTTCATCTAATCTCAAATAGCCTTGCTTTTTTATTTCGTTTTCAGCGACAACTTCCACAGGCATTGGTAAATTTTCTATATGCTTATAAGTCCGCGTACCGGTAACAACAATATCATTTGTTATAACGTCTGATTCTTTCAAAATAAATCTGAGTTTAACGTCCGAATTAACATTTATTATTGTATCCAATGTCCTATACCCGATTCGAGCAATATGAAAATGATAAACACCCGAACCAATCTTTCTAAAAACAAATTCACCTTTTGTGTTTGTGAAAATTTGCTTTTTTAACTCATATATAACCAATCTAACGGAAGGGACAGCGTTTGCATTGTTATCAATAACCTTTCCGCCTACTGAAAATTTCTTTTCATCTGCGTTTGCCGGTTCCGAAAAACAAACACCAAGCAAAACGATAAATACTAATATCAACAATAGTGATTTGAACTTCAAAACAAATACCTATTAAATTAAAAAAACAGCTTTTTAAGAAAAAATAAAAAGCCGCTCACATCACTTCCAAAATTAAAACATTTCGGAATAAAAACCAATTCTACGCTATATCGTAATAATTGTCCTTACTCTTGAGAAATCCGAGATAATATTTTACAATTTTATTATCTGCATTATGCAAAGTAGGGTCTTTCCTATTCAGTAATTCGGCTTCATTTTTCGCCAATGTGATAATATCCAAATCGGAAGTTAAATCAATGAAGTGAAAATCCGGAAGACCGGATTGGCGCGTTCCCATTAAATCACCCGGACCACGCAGTTTTAAATCAACTTCTGCAATCTCGAAACCATCACTAGTACTTTCCATAGTTCGTAATCTGACAATTGCCGCCATTTTTTCCATATCACCTTTATCAGTCCGTTTCAATTCGTAGCTGAATTTGTCTTTGGTAACAAGCAAACAGTATGACTGAAGTTCACTTCTGCCAACACGCCCCCGCAATTGGTGGAGCTGCGATAAACCGAAACGCTCCGCATCTTCGATAACCATAACAGTAGCATTCGGAACGTCTATCCCAACTTCAATAACAGTTGTGGCGACAAGTATTTGATACTCTTTTTTAAGAAAGGCATTCATTACGTCTTCCTTTTCGTACCATAATAACTGACCATGGAGCAAGCCGCATTTAATTTCGGGAAAAATCTCTTCGTTCAATTTCTCGTAAAATTCTACAGCGGATTTTAATTTCATTTTTTCGGATTTTTCTACTAATGGATAAACAATATAAACTTGCTCACCCTCATTTATTCGCTTACGTATGAAATCATAGACTTGATTAATATTGCTATCAAATACTATTTTAGTCTTTATCGGTTTGCGATTAGCAGGCAGTTCGCGAATCAGTGAAACATCTAAATCTCCGTACAGTGTAAGCGAAAGTGTACGCGGTATTGGTGTAGCCGACATCACAAGAATATGCGGCACTTTGCCGTCCGATAGAGATAACTTACTCCTCTTGATTAAATCAGCCCGCTGGTCAACGCCAAAACGATGTTGCTCGTCAATAACAATATATCCTAAATTGTGATATTCGACAGATGATTCAAACATTGCATGTGTTCCTACAATTATATTCGCTTCGCCGGAAGAAATTGCTTCGAGTACTTCCAGCCTATATTTTTTTCTTTGACCACCTGTTAGCTCGATAATATTGGTTTCAAGTCCTTCTGTAAACTTTTTTATAGAATAATAATGCTGTTCTGCAAGCAGTTCGGTAGGTGCCATAATTGCTACTTGATAGCCGTTATCAATTACAGCAAGCATAGTCAGCAGGGCAACAATAGTTTTACCCGAACCGACATCACCCTGTAATAGGCGATTCATAGGCTCGCCACTATGCATATCGTTCATTATTTCACGAATTACTTTTTTCTGATTGCCGGTAAGTTCAAAAGGTAAATTCTCGTAAAGTTTCCTTGCACGTTCACTTTTGGGATTAATGACAAGCGATTGCATTGACATTTTCTTTGATGTCCGCCGCTGAGCTAATACTAATTCAAAATAAAAAATCTCACTAAATTTCAAACGATAGCGTGCGTGGTCAATATCTTCAACGGTTTCAGGAAAATGTAATCTTTTTATCGCCTCTTGCAAACCATATAGTTTGTATTTATTGACAATCTCTTTCGGAAGATTTTCACGTATCGCCGGTAGAGTGAATTCAATGATTTTAGCAACAATTTTTCTAATTAGGCGAGTATTAATACCGACTTTCCTCATCTTATCACTAATGGGATATACAGGCAAGACAGCACCTGCCTTGATATTATTCTCGTCTTCTTCGTCCATTTTTTCAATTTCAGGATGATTGAAGACAATTTTATTATATTTATCAATTTCAGGACTCCCTGTAATTGATAGCAATATACCAAGCGGATACATCTTTTTGAAATATTCTGCATAAGACCAGAAATGCAAAAATGCTCTACCGCCGCTTCCGTCAGCAATCTCGATGATTAACAATTTTCTGCGGCGGGCAAAGCCATGCTCTTTATGATTTATTACCCTGCCCAGTACCGATACTTCACTACGAAAATCCTCGCCAATTTTCAGTTCCTCTTCAAAAACAGACTTATCGCGTCGCATCTTGATTTGCAAAGCGGCAAGCGTTGCTACCCGCTGATGCGAAACATAAGTGCGAGGCAAATACAGCAGTAAGTCGCGGGGTGTCAATATGCCGCTTGCCGCAAGTGCTTCGGCTCGCTTTGGTCCAACACCCTTAATATATTGCAACTCGCTAATTTCAATATTTGATTTACTATCAGGCATAATCCCAAATTATATAAAAGCTCAATTTATTCAAAGCATAAAAAAAGAGGCTGTCCTTTTTTTTAGAACAGCCTTTAAAATACAAAGATTAAACTCACTTATTATGAACGAATTATAGTATCGTCCCTGTCCGGGCTAACTGATACTATGACAACTTTTGCGCCCGTATAGTCTTCAATCTCTTTAAAATAATCCAAAGCTTCTTGTGGTAAATCTTCCCATTTTTTAATACCCGCAAGAGATGTATTCCAGCCTTTGATTGTCTTATAAACTGGTTCGACTTTCTCAAGAGTATGAATATCCGATGGGAATGATTTCAATTTTTTACCTGCTATTACATAATCGGTACAAATGTTAATCTCTTCCATTTCGTCAAGCACGTCTAATTTAGTAAGAGCAATTTCACGAATACCGTTAATCATCACCGTATATTTGAGAGCAACCAAGTCGAGCCAACCACAACGCCGCGGACGCCCTGTTGTTGCGCCGAATTCAGCACCCGTCTTGCGTAAGCGTTCTCCCATTTCATCAATTAATTCCGTTGGGAACGGACCATTGCCTACACGTGTCGTATATGCTTTGACCACACCGACTATGCGTGTGATTGCTTGCGGTGGAATGCCAAGACCTGTACAAGCACCCCCCGATGTCGGATTGGAACTTGTAACAAAAGGATAAGTCCCATGGTCCACATCAAGCAAAGCACCCTGCGCCCCTTCTGCATAAACCTTTTTGCCTTCCCTGATTGCTTCGTTTATCATAAGAGTAGTATCCTTGATATAGGGGTCAATTATTTTATCAAATTCAATATAAGAATTTATTACTTCATCAATATCAAGAATTCCCGAGCCATAAATCTTTTGGATAATATCATTTTTCTCATTTACATTATACCTGACTTTATCGGCAAAAACATCACGGTCGAGCAAATCAATAATACGTATGCCTGTCCTCTGTGCCTTGTCAATGTATGCCGGTCCAATACCCCGTCCTGTTGTCCCGATAGCTTTTGAAGAACGGCTTTCGCGGATTTGGTCGAGCAATTTGTGGTATGGCATAATCAAATGTGCTTTATGGCTGATAAATAAACGTCCCTTAACATCAACACCAAGCTGTTCGAGCATTTTAATTTCTTCCATCAGAGCAATGGGGTCAATCACAACACCATTACCAATTATACATTTAACCCCGGGCGTAAGGATACCCGAAGGAATTAGATGCAGAATAAATTGCTTACCATCAAAAACAATTGTATGACCGGCATTTGCACCACCCTGATAGCGTGCCACATAATCGGCATCTTGGCTTAGCAAGTCCACAATTTTTCCTTTGCCTTCGTCCCCCCATTGAGCGCCGAGGATAAGAGTCAATCCCATATTCATTCCCAAATTAATATTTGTAAAGTTCTATCGTAAATTTGCAAGAATTGCATTATCTTACATATTAAAATAATGAAAACTTATCTGTTATAAAAACAAAATATTTTCTCCTGTTCATTTGTTGTTGCTTTTGTTATATTTATTATACAAAAGCCCCGTCCTTTCGGTGGGGCTTTTACTTTGCTATCGCTTAATAATA
>CAZOOR010000027.1:0-33333 GCA_964581505.1 uncultured Hyphomicrobiales bacterium | reverse complement strand
CTAATCTTATCAAATTGTTGTTGTTCCTACCGGTTTTTCGTAATAAATACCGAGTATGTTTCACGCAACGATATGATTAAATGCTTATAATGGATAATAATCGTTTAATATTGATGAATGAAACTGTGTGTTTCATTCGAAGAATTAATTTTTCCACATTGCAATAATAAACGGATATTTTTTGATAATTTGGATTTACACTTTTGACTAAAAATGAAATAGATTTTAATGGCTTTGAAATTAATTAAACAAGACGAAAAAGAACATAAATATAAAATTCTTGACGGATTAAATGAAGAACAGCGTGAGGCTGTTACAACTATTCACGGACCCGTCTTAATTGTTGCCGGTGCCGGTAGCGGTAAGACGCGTGTATTAACTCATCGTATAGCATTTTTGATTGAGCAGGGTATTGCGCCGCATAATATTATTGCACTTACATTCACAAATAAAGCGGCGGCAGAGCTGCGCGAGCGTATTGCTACGCTCGTTCCTGCACGAGCCGCAAGTAACATTTGGGCGGGTACTTTCCATTCGATATTTGCACGTATTCTGAGGACGGAGGCGGGCATGCTGGGATATACAAACGCATTCAGTATTTACGATACCGATGATTCGCAGAGTTTAGTTAAACGCGTTTTGAATGCAAGAGGTATTTCGGATAAAAAGTTTTCGCCGCAGAATGTTCGCAATCGTATTTCTTGGGCAAAGAATCGTATGCTAAGCTGGGAGCAATTGCATAGCCAAAGTAAGTATGAAGATGATAAAACTATTGCCGATGTATATCGCGAATACGAAGAAGAACTTAAACGCAGTAATGCGATGGATTTCGATGATTTACTGATTAATATGCTCCGATTATTCACACAAGAACCGGAAGTGCTGAAAAAATATCAGGAGCGATTTAAGTATTTACACGTAGATGAATATCAAGATACTAATCGTCCCCAATATGTTGTTTGCAAGATGTTGGCAGGAGTGAATAATAATATTTGTGTTGTGGGCGATGATGCTCAGAGTATTTACAAATGGCGCGGTGCGGAAATTCGGAATATCTTGGAGTTTAAAAAAGATTTCCAAAATGTAAGAATAGTACGTCTCGAAAGGAATTACCGCTCTACAAAGAATATTCTTGCGGCGGCAGACAGTGTGATTAAATTCAATCGTAACCAGCTCCCAAAAACACTTTGGACAAATAATCCCGAAGGGGATAAAATCAAACTTGTTGAATGTGGTGATGATTTGGACGAAGCGGAATATATTGTTAGAAATATTTCAAAATTAATTAGGAATGAGGAGTACGAAGCAAAAGATTGTGCCGTTCTCTACAGAACTAATGCCCAATCATTGGCTTTTGAGAATGCATGCCGTAAGTATAAGTTGCCATACATTATTATCGGTGGTATGTCTTTCTATAAACGTAAGGAAGTGAAAGATACTTATGCATATTTGAAGTTTATTAACAATCCGAATGATTCCGAATCTCTACTGCGTATTATCAATGAACCGCCCCGCGGGATTGGGAACACAACACTCAATCATTTTCGGGCTTATATGTCGGAGCATAAGGTATCTCTTTTCGAGGCATTTCGTAATTATGCGGAAATACCGGAATTGCAGACACGTGCTAAAAATGCGGCGAAAATCTTTATTGAGATGATTGACGAAGTATTGCAATTGAAAGATAGCATAAGCTCGCAGGAATTTGCTTTGCAGTATATTGAAAAGACCGGTTTGATGCAGATGTATTCTGAAATAGGTACAGACGATGCACTTGACAGGTGGAACAATATTCAACAGGTACTGGCTGATATTTCTCAGTATTTCAGAGATAATCCTGATTCCGATTTGGTTGATTATTTGCAACAAATATCATTAATTGCAGATATTGACACTCAGGATATGAGCGAATCAAAAGTCAAACTAATGACTTTGCATTCTGCGAAAGGGCTTGAATTTCCGATAGTGTATATTGCCGGTGTAGAAAAAGGTTTGTTCCCGTTTGCAAGGGCTGAGAATAATCCTGAAGAAGAAGAGGAGGAGCGGCGCCTTTTCTATGTCGGTATTACTCGTGCAATGGAAAAATTGTCAATTAGCTATGCAAAACGGCGTATGCGTTTTGGAGATTATTCGTATCAGGCTCCTTCCAAATTTATTGCAGAAATCGATGAAGTACTTATGGATTTCATTGCAAGTAAACCCGCATTCAGGCAAAATTCTAGCGCAAATAAAAAGAAATATTCTTACGGGGGGTATAGTGAATACAGCCAAATACCAGCTGAAGAAAATTATTCCCAAATTGAAAAACCAAAATTTAAATTGAAAGTGGGGGATAAGGTGCGCCATTCGCATTTTGGTATAGGACAAATTGTAGCAATGGCCGGCGAGGGTGCTAAACGGCAGGCAACAGTCAATTTCCATAGTGTTGGCAGAAAAAAACTGATGCTGCAATATGCTAAATTGCAAAAGATTTAGTATTTATTTCCTAGCAAGTTCGCCGAATATTTTTGAAAATAACTGATACTGCTCTTTGGGCGAAAGTTCACTCAGTTGATTGATAGTTGAGTAAAAATAGTAAGCCCCATCATTGTCGGATTTTTCGGTACTTATTACTTCACCTGTATTTGCGTTGATAGGTGCCGGCAGGAAGTTCATAATAATATTCAAAACATTTGTCCTCCCGATTCCGATTTTTTTGGCAATCAGATTTAATTGATTCTCGGAAATGCACCAAGATTTTATTTTTCTTAATACACTCTTTTCGGTCTGTTCATTTTGCATATCGGCAATAAATGCACTGATATTATCAATTAATATTGATTTGTCTTTATCATTCAATTGCGAAGTAAAATATTCGGGTGATACCCAAGCATTATTATATTCCAGTGCTATTTTGTCAATCTGAATTATACTGTATGGTCGCAACTCATCAATTGAATATAATGCTTCGTAGAAAGAATTTCCGAAGTCTGCTTCGAGCATAATCAATGCCCGCTCGATATCTTCTTTTTTGCTGATGTCTTCTGCATTCGATTGTATCAATATGGATAATAGGAACACAAAGACAAATATTATTTTTTTCCTCATAATAACCTCTTTTATATTAACAAATACATATATGCAATAAATGTGCCAGCTTACATAAATTTCATTTTCTTTTAATTTTGTAGGATTTTTATTTACTTTGCATTGGTGAATAAAATAGGATTAAAAAATGAAAACCGAAATAACTATTATTGGTGCCGGAGTAGTCGGACTGGCTATTGCGGCAAAATTATCCGAGAGTTACAGCGATATAGTTTTGCTTGAAGAGAGCAATTCATTTGGCAATGGTGCATCAAGCCGCAATAGCGAAGTTCTCCACGCATCAATTTACTATCCGCAGAATTCTTTGAAAGGTAAATTATGTCTGCGAGGTAATGAACTGATGTACGAATTATGTAATAAAAATTCTGTACCGCATTCAAACTGCGGAAAATTTATCGTTGCTACTAATGAAGAGGAAATGGCACAATTGGAGTCTGTCCTTGCTACTGCAAAAGGAAATGGGGCGCGTGATGTAAGGATTATTGAAAAAGACGAAATCTATAAATTGGAGCCGCGTGTTTTTGCCGAAGCCGCCGTTTATTCTCCTTCTTCCGGTATTGTTGATTCTCATCAATTAATGCAATTTTATGAGCGTCAAGCTATTGATAATTCTGCAAATATCGTGTATAATCATAAAGTTGTAGGAATTGATAGAAAAAACGCTGAATATCATTTAACCGTCAAAGTTCCGTCCGGTGATAGCTTTGAATTAAGTACAAGAATATTAATAAATTCGGCAGGGCTTGCTTCGGGCGGAATCGCCGAACTCGCTGGTATTAATATTGACGAATTTGATTACAGGATTAAGTATCATAAAGGGATATATTTCCGAGTGAATAAAAAATTGGATAAATATCCAAAGGCTCTTATTTATCCTGTGCCGCTAAAATCGGGGCATGTTGGCGTTCATACTACGCCGGATTTATATGGGGGAATGCGATTAGGACCACATTTTATTTGGTCGGAAAATATTGACTACTCTGTTGATGAATCGTTTCACGATATGTTTTATGAATTTTGCAGATGTTTTCTGCCGTTTCTGGAATATGATGATATTAGTCCCGATATGGCTGGTATTATGGCGACACTGCAAAATCAAGGTGAAGCAATGAAGGACTTTATCATTAGAGAGGAAAGCGATAAAGGATTCCCGAATTTACTTAATCTTATAGGTATTGATTCGCCCGGACTTACGGCTTCACCGGCAATAGCCGAATATGTAAATAGCATTATTAAGGATATTAGCAAATAATTTTATTCTTTACTAATTGCTATGACTGGTACTTTTATGTATTTTTGTAATGCAAAGAATATGATTAATAGAATATATATGATTACAGTAGCGAAATTCGGTGGGACTTCCGTACAAGATGCAGAAGCAATAAATAGACTGCTTAAAATTATCAAGGGTAAAAATGAGCAAGTCGTTGTTGTTGTTTCCGCTATGGCTACAATTACTGATACATTAGTAGAAATTGTTGATAATTTACGTGCAGGTAATGATGCGGCTGCATTGGATTTATTAAATTCTATTTTCAAACTGCATACGAAAACAGTCGAAGACCTGCATTTGAATAATAGTACGCTGGAGTATTTGGATAATGAGCGTTCCGAAATGGAACAATTGATTAAAGCTTTACATACATTGGGGGAGGTCAGTCCTAAATCTACCGATATAATTATTAGTTTTGGGGAGCGACTTTCGTCATTTATTATTGCCGAAGCAATGAAAACCTACGGTCTTGATGTTATGCTTTTTGAATCGCAAAGTATTATCCGTACCGATTCAAATATTTCTGTGGCGGAAGTTGATTTTAAGGCTACGAATAAATTAATTAATAAATTATTATTGCCGGCTTTTGACAAACACAAGATTATTGTTTGTGCGGGATTTATTGCCAAGGATAAGAGTGGCAATATTACAACATTGGGACGTGGCGGCTCGGATTATTCAGCCGCAATAATTGCCGCCGGCATTAATGCAGATAGGCTCGAAATCTGGACGGACGTCTCCGGTATTATGACTGCAGACCCGCGATATATCAAAAATGCACGTATAATAAAAGAACTAACATATCCTGAAGCTGCCGAGCTTGCTTATTTCGGTGCGAAAGTACTGCACCCGAAAACAATTCAACCGGCGATAAAAGAAAAAATACCTGTCTATGTACGGAATAGTTCCCGCCCCGAACATTCGGGTACTAAAATTGTGGCGCAGGGTAGAAAAAAGAAAATACTAAAAGCTATTGCTTTCAGAAAGAACATTACTGTTGTCAATATTACATCTAATATAATGCACGCTCCACACGGTTTTCTTAAAAGCGTGTTTGATGTATTTGATAAATATAAGACTGCGGTCGAAGTTGTAACTACATCGGAAATAAGTATTTCCTTGGCTATTGAAAATGTACAAAATTTACCCAAGATAAAGAATGAACTGAGAAAAATAGCCGATATAAATATTATGAAAAATTACGGGGTTGTATGCGCAGTGGGCGAAGGGATACGAGATGCAGCCGGTGTTGGAGCGAGATTTTTCGGAGTGTTGAAAGGTATAAATATTTCAATGGTTAGTATAGGTGCTTCGGAAGTTAATATCAGTATTATAGTTAAAGCCCAAGATATTCAACAAGCAGTCGAATTATTGCATAATGAATTTTTCGTTCCAGAACCCAATTCTTCCGTATTTTATTGATATTATCTATATTTCAACAATAGTAACTCCATCACCACCTTCTTCGATTTTACCATTACGGAATGATTGAATCGAAGGATGATTTTTTAGATATTCTTGTATTGCCGTTCGTAGGGCGCCGGTACCTTTTCCATGAATGATTGTTACTTGTCCTGTGTTACCAAGTATTGCATTTGATATAAAATCATCTGTTTCACGTAATGCCTCATCTACACGCATTCCGCGCAAATCTACCGAAATCTTGGAGTCGAATTTAATATTACTTGCAATTGATTTGTCTCGTTTCTCTTTGGGTTTGGATTTTGTCTTAATGAGTTGTTCGTAGGGCAGACGAAATTTTACTCCGTTAAAATCAATCAAAGCATTACGGTTGTTTTTATCAAGTTCTAGAATATTTCCCACCGAAAGCGAATCCTCGAGAGTAACAAAATCACCTACATTAAAATCATTTTCCTTATTTCTCTTTTGCGGTTTATCATAAGTGGCTTCGACTTTCTTTTTAAGTTCGTTTTTCTCATTTTCGTAGTCGTGTTTTATCTCGGATATGGTTCTTTTTTCTTCTTTAATTTCTCGTATAGTTCTCTCAATCAGAGAATTGGCATTTTTTAGAATATCATTAGCGTCTTCACGTGCATCTTTCATTAATTCTTGGCGTTTGGCTTTGATTTCGCGAAATTTCTCGTCATATTTCTTCTTAAATTCTTCCGCTTTTATTTTCTCGCGATTTGCTTGACGCTCTAATTCTTCGGCACTTTTGCGTACTTTTTGCAGAACTCTGATAGATTCCTCTATTTTGGCTTGCTTATCGCCAACATAAGATTTTGCCCGTTCCAGAATATTTTTCGGGATACCGAGATTTTCCGCAAGAACAAAAGCGTAGCTATTGCCCGGTATTCCAGTCAGGAATGTATATGTAGGTTTTAACTGCTCTTCGCTGAATTCGAGCGAGTCGTTTTCAATTTCTTCCCTTGTTAGTGCGTAGCTTTTTAGTGAGGATTGGTGTGTTGTTACCACAAAGAATAAATTCATATTTAGGAAGCTGTCTATAATTCCTGCGGCAAGTGCAGAGCCTTCTTGGGGGTCTGTACCGGAACCTATTTCGTCAACAAGAACAAGCGATTCCGATGTGCAATTATCAAGAATGCTTTTCAATTGTGAGATTTGAGAACTAAATGTACTCAAATCATTTTCAATACTTTGGTGGTCGCCTATTGCAGTGTAAATATTCCTGTAGTTAGTGCGGCATACACCGAGCGGGAAAATTCCGCTCAATGCCATTGCTACATTCAGTCCGATACTTTTTAATGCAACAGTCTTTCCACCGGCATTTGGTCCGGAAATAAGATGACCTCTTATTTTTCCTGTAAAATTGAGCGATAGTGGTATTACATTATCACGTCCTTTGTTATGGACAAGTAAAGGGTGGCGTATGTTTAGCAGTTCGATTTCGGATTCTTCCGTGATTTCGGGTTTAATTGCGCCAACTTCTAAGGCATACTTAGCCTTAGCATAAATTGCATCGAAATGAGCAAGTACATCAATGGTCTTTAAGAAAACTCGCGCATTTCCACCGATTTCAGATGTGAGATTTTGTAAAATCCTATAAACTTCACGTTTCTCTTCGTTTAGTAGGAGCGACATTTCATTGTTCATTTCAATTATTTCGGCAGGCTCGAGAAAAACAGTTGCACCTGTCTGCGATACACCGTGAATAATGCCCGATACTTTGCGTTTATTTTCTATCTTAACCGGAAGAACAAACCTACCCTCTCTAATCGAAACATAATCTTCTTGCAACATCTCATCGTCTGCCACTCGTTTCATTATCTTTTGCACCCGACTTCGCAGTCTTGCCGACTTGCTTTGAATATCCTTGCGGATTCTTAAAAGTTCACGGGAAGCAGTATCCTTGACTTCGCTTGTGTCATCAATACATTCACTAATATGTTTTTCGAGCAGACGGTTCTCATCAAGTAATTCAGACTCTTCATAAAGCGCAGGATATAAATCAATTTTTAATTTGAAATAATTTTTATTAAGTCGAGATGTCCTGATGACATTCCGAACACTTAGTATTTCATCTGTTGATAGGATTGCATTTGCAACGAGGGATTTATGTAAGACGGGCTTAATATCTTTTAAATACTCCAAAGGTAGGGGCTGGTCTTCTGTAATAACTCTTGTCATTTCTTCAATTAGAGTATGCTCACGGTTTAGCCACCATACTTCATTTGTCGGTTGTGAATTTAGAATAAATCGCTTACCCAAATCGGAAGTGGCAAATTGTGATATTATTTCAAGAACAGTATCGAATTCAAGTTGTTTTAAGGATTCGAAGAAAAGCGAATTTGTGTTATGTGCAAATTGGGGCATTAAATTTTCCCCAATTCAGTTTGTACAATTTGCCTAACGAGATTGCCGTCAGCTTTTCCTTTCAGTGCTTTCATCACAGGTCCCATAACTTTACCCATATCCTTCATACCTTCGGCGGTGACATTTTTTATTGTTGTTAGCACAATTGTTCTAATTTCATCTGCCGAAGCTTGCTCAGGTAAAAATGTAGAAATAATATCAAGTTCGGTTTTCTCTTTATCGGCTAACTCTTGTCTGCCGCCTTTTTCATACATTTCGATTGCATCTTTTCTTCTTTTTTGAGCGGTTTTCAGCAGTTTGATTTCATCGTCTTCATTCATATTTCTATCTGCACCACTCTTATTAAATTCGATAATCGAAGCACGGATTGAGCGTAGGGTCTCCATTTTTATCTTATCGGCGCTTTTGATAGCGGCTTTCAATTGCTCGTTGATTTTTTCTTCTAAATTCATTTTTCACCTGTTTTATTATATTAATATCTCAAAATTACTTTATTTTAACGTAAAAATTTGTATTATATTATTACTGACAGTAAATTGCATATTCTTATTTAGATTTCAAAAAATATTATTCAGTGTTTAGGTCAATAAATGCAGGAAATTGTTTATCATACAAATTATAAACTCGAAGATAGCTATTGGTGGTTTGTTGCCAGAAATTATATTATTAAAGAATTAACAAATCAATATTCAAACCTATTAGTTGGCGATACAGTGCTTGATGTAGGCTGTGGTACCGGTGGCTTTGCCAAGAGTATTTCCGATAGATATATACCGGTCTGTATGGATACTTCACCGCTTGCTTTGGACTATTGCAAGAAGCGTGGACTTAATGATATATACGAAGGTGTTCTTTCCGATTTTCCCAAGCGGGATTATAATATCAAGGGTGTTTTTATGCTTGACGTAATTGAGCATATTGAAGATGACGAGATGGTTATTAAAGAAGTATATGATTTATTACAACCCGGAGGTTCATTTATTGCTTCGGTACCTGCATATCAGTGGCTGTGGAGCCGCCACGATAAAATGCATATGCACTATCGTAGATATACTAAGAATAAATTTAACAAAATGTTGAAATCGCAAGGATTTAATATTAAATATTCCTCTTACTTCAACACATTTCTTTTTCCACCTGCTGTTTTGAAACGATTTTTCGACAAAATGACAGGTGAAAAAGGAGAATATAAACCCGTTGATGATGTCTCGCCGGCTCTTAATAATATTTTTCATAAAATTTTCAGAAGTGAAGCGACTTTTCTGAAATTTATCAGATTCCCGGTCGGTGTTTCAATTGTTACAATTGCGCTTAAATAAATTATTTTATTATGTTTGAAATTTAGTACGGATTAAAAATGTCAGCACAAAAGAAAAAATTGCAGAAAGCAAAAAATAATGTAAAAAAAACAGAGAAGCCGCTTGTATTGCAACCAATGAAGCATTGGCTTCCTTATCTGATTTTTGCATTGACAACGGTTATTTTCTTTTTTGATGTCTTGTTTCAGAATGCTTTTTTCTGGGAGGATTTTATTGAGTATGTTTTCCCTGTACAAACATTCGCCGCTGTTCAATCGGCTAATGGTATTATGCCATTCTGGAATTCATTCTCGTTTATGGGTATGCCGTTTATTGCGGATTTGCAGGTTGGTTTCTTCTATCCTTTGAATAGAATATTAACATTGTTTGTTTCGGGTGATACGCTTTCGCCTTGGGCAATTGAATTTGTAATAATTATTCATTTTTTTATTGCGCAAATCGGTATGTATTATCTTGTGAAGTATTTCAAGGTAAGTTCCTATGGTGCAATAATATCTGCTATTTCATATTCTTTTTCGATGCTATTGGTTTGTCATGTGATTCATCCGATGATTGTTTATCATCTCGCTTGGCTACCTATGATTTTAATGTATTTCATTCGCGGAATTGAAACGAAAAAAGTATCGCAGTCAATCATTGCGGGTATTCTGCTGGGACTTGTGATGTTGAGCGGTCATCCGCAAATTTTGTTATATATTGTATTCTTGCTTGGTATTGTATTTGTCTGGTTATTTGTTGCACAAATTAAGGCTAAGGAAGTAGGTGGTGCAAAATTATTTAAAGTTATTATTGCCGGTGCATTACCTGTCATAATTGCTATGGGAATATTTTTAATTCAATATTTGCCCTCCACAGAACTTGCGGAGCAGTCTCAGAGAAGCGAAATTACTTACGAAAAGGCGAGCGAAGGTTCGCTTCAATTCAAAAATATATATACTGCAATTGTACCTAATATTTTCGGTTCGGTGAACGGTGATACTCAGACTCCTGCTACTTATTATAACAAGGTTAATGGTGGTGTGCAGACTCATTTTTATTGGGAGACTGCATTCTATTTTGGTATTGTTGCTTTTGTTTTGGGTTTCTTGGGGTTGCTCCGTACATATAAAACTCGAACCGGTGCAATGCTATTATTTATAGCTGTATTTGGTTTCCTTTTTGCACTTGGTCGGGACGGAGTAATTTTCAATATTATGTACAGTGTTCCGTATTTCGGGACATTTAGGAATCCGGGAAGAATGATGTTTTACCTAATTCTTGCATTTTCGATTTTTGCAGGTATTGGCTTTGATGAACTTTGGAAAAGTCTAAAAGATGATGCTTTCAAATGGCAATTGCCGCTTGCTCTGTCATTGCCTCTTATTATTTCGTTTTTAACGGCAATAGGTACATTGCCGAAGCTATTGGGCGCTCCTGAAACTGCGATTAGTGATATTTCAGCTTCCGGCGGACTGATATTATTCTTTGTTCTTATTGTGGCGGCAATTGCATTTATGCTAAATAAAAAGAATTTAAACCCTGCATTAGCTGCTTGGGTTTTTATCATTGTGGCATTTGTCGATTTACTCCTTGCAGGTGGTTCATTCAACAAAGGAACTAAAAATCCCGAAGATGTCTATATGCTTCAATCGCAATTAAAAGATATGTTTGTTCCGAAGTCTAATAATGATTTATTCCGAGTAAATACACGCGTATATAAGCCTGTGAGTTTCAGTGCTATGCAGAGAAATCAAGGATTGCTTTCCCGTATTGAACAGGTCGAAGGCTATAATCCGCTTGTGTTGAAGAAAGCCGCAATCTATGCTCCCGATGAAAAAACTTCTTTCGATTTGAGTAATGTAAAATATCAGGTTAAAATTGATGCACAAAAGGGTTCTTGGAATTATGTCGAACGTTCTTCATATTTCCCGCGTGCAAGAATGTGCTATTCAGCTATTGTTAAACCGGAAAATGAAATGATAGATTTTATGAAATCTGCGGCTCTAAATTTTACGGATATTGTTGTTTTGAATACAAAACCAAGTATCCATCTTTCTAATAAAGCCTCAGATTCCGTAGTACATAGTGTTAAGTATAATAGTTATAATTCTAATAAATTTAGCATAGAAGTAAACACGGAAGAAGCCGGCATACTGTGTTTGAGTGAAATTTGGTATCCTGACTGGAAAGCATATATTGACGGACAATCTGTTGAAGTAAAACAGGCAAACGGTAGTTTCCGTGCAGTTGAAGTACCGAAAGGCAAGCATATTGTCGAAATGAAATATGAATCTGCGGCTTATGCCACAGGAAGTATGATTTCTATATTGTTCCTGTTCATTGCCATTGCAGGATATTTCACAGCAGTCAGGTTTGAAAGAAAATCAAAAGATATTGAACTTTCTAAAATTGAAAAATAATATAAATAAGTAAAAGAATAAATTGTAAGTAATCAAATGGGCAGAATAAAAAGTTTGGCTTCCGATACGATGATTTACGGTGTTTTCACCGTTGTCGGGAGATTCTTGACGTTTATGCTCACTCCAATTTATTCCAACTACCTTTCGCGTGTTACTGTTGGGGATATTTCCTTTTTCTTCTCTATCATTGCATTTATTAATATAATATATGCGTTTGGAATGGAGACGGCTTTTTTCCGTTTCTTTGCAAAAGAAGATGATGACAAGACTAAAAAAGTATTCACTGCGGCATATATGATGATACTACTTATTTCGGCGATATTTTCATCAATAATATATCTATTTGCCGAGCAGTTGGCACCATCGCTCTCGGAATTGCCCAATGCTGTTACTCTGGTGCGTCTCGGTGCATTGTTGCCGTTTTTAGATAGCCTTTTAGTGATACCTTTGGCGATGTTGCGAATGACACGTCAACCCAAACGCTTTGCTCTTGTTAGATTTTTAATGGTTATTCTTGCAGTAGCTCTGAATATGTTTTTCATTATTCAATTGCAATGGGGAGCGGTGGGTGTTTTCTATGCTCAGATAATTTCGTCAATTTTCGGCATTGCTCTACTTGCCAAGGATATTATTAAGTATTTGCTAATTAAGATAGAAAAGAAATTACTCAAGGAAATGCTACGTTTCGGATTGCCGACAATACCTGCTACATTGTCCGGTATGATTTTACAAGTTGTAAATATCCCGATATTAAAACAGCTAACTAATCCCGAAACTGTTGCTCTGTATGCGATTAACAACCGACTGGGTATTCCGATGTTGCTTTTTGTCTCGGTCTTTATTTATGCTTGGAAACCTTTCTACTTAAGTAGGTATAAGGACGAAGACGCAAAACCTCTTTTTGCACGGGTATTGACTTATTTTACATTTAGCTCCGCATTGATTTTTCTTGGAATTGGTTTTTTTGTACAATATATCGTAATGCTTCCTTTTGTCGGTGGGAAATTTATTAATCCGGTCTATTGGAGTGGGCTGGGGATTGTGCCTATTGTTATGTTCAGTTATTTTCTAAATGGGGTATTCAATAATTTCGCCGCGGGTTTCCATATTACAAAGAAAACAGATTATTTACCGCTTGCCATTGGTATTGCCGCAGTATTGAATATTATTTTGAATTACGTTTTAATACCTCACTTCAATATATGGGGTTCTGTTTTTGCAACTTTGATTTCATATTTTGTAAGTGTGGTTATTATTTATTTGTTCTCGCGTAAGATATACCCAATTAATTATGAATGGAAACGCATTTTTATATTAATTATCTTTACTGCTATTTTCTATTTTGCCGGTATAAATCTGACAGAGGGAATGAGCCTCGGAATGTCATTTGTTGTTAGATTGCTTCTCTTCGTAGGGTTTATTGCTTCTTTATTTATTGCAAAGTTCTTCAATAAGTCTGAGATTTTGGCATTTATAGGAATATTTAAGAGAAAGAAAATATAATAAAAATTTGTTACTTATTATTTTCTATGTTATTTTATGACTTAACGGTAATAAAAATAACAACATTTATTTATTCAAATAATCGGAGTTAGTATGGAAGCGAAAATTAAAGTTGAAAAATTTGATGATTATGCTATTATTCATTTGAGCGGTTCATTTGTCAGTAGTGAACGAGATTTTACAAAAGAGATAAAAACAGCCGTAAAATCTTTGTTAGATAATAATATTAAGAAAATTCTAATGGACTTTGAAAATGTTACATTTTACGGTTCGGACGGAATTGGTGCATTGACTAACAGCCATTATACTGCTACAAATATTGGTGGTCGTGTTGTACCTTATGCCTTGCCCGAGCATATCAAATCAGCGTTTCATTTGGTAGGACTTGACAAAGTGTTTCCGAATTTTAATACAAAGGAAGATGCTTTGGTCTATCTAAATAGTAAAGTCGATTCTTAATGACGATTAGTTAACTATATTTTTTAATGTGAGGAGTTAAGTATGAGCTATTGTACAGTACCCGAAATGTTTTATTTCATTTGTGATAAATATAAAGATACAAGGAATGCTTATGGCTATAAAGTAGATGGCAAATGGGAGTTTCTCAATCACGATACTTTGCGTGATAAAGTGGAATGTTTTGCTCTCGGTTTGTTGAATCTCGGTATTAAAAAGGGCGACCGCATAGGTCTTGTATCCGAAAATCGAATAGAATGGGTCGTTGCCGATTTGGCGATTGCCGCAATCGGGGCTGTCGGCGTACCTCTGTTTCCGACATTAACTCCCAAACAGGAGGAATATATTTTTAATAATTGCGGTGCTTCGGCGGTTATTGTATCCAATAATTTCCAGTTGAAAAAATTACTTGAAGTTAATAATAATATCCCGACATTGAGACATATCGTTGTTATTAATAATGATTTTAAAGAAGATGGAGTAAATATTAAAGCAATGGAAAGCGTCTTGGCTACCGGTTGCGATATTCGTCCGCGTGAACAAAGAAGTAGCATTATTGCAGAACATGCGGCAAAAATTGAAGCAGACGATTTATTGACCATTATCTATACAAGTGGTACGACCGGCGACCCAAAGGGCGTAATGCTTACTCATAAAAATATTATTTCCAATGTCAAGGCGGCACGCGAAGCCGTGCGATTCAAGGAGCAAGATATTTTCCTTAGTTTCTTGCCGCTCTGTCATTCTTATGAAAGAACTACTGGATATTATAGTGCGTTTTCAATAGGTGCTACTATTTATTTTGCCGAATCAATTGAAACTGTAGCAAGTAATTTGAAGGAAGTCAAGCCTACGTTTTTAACTACTGTTCCTAAATTAATGGAAACCGTGAAAAAACGTATATATGCAAATATGGATAGGGAGAAAGAATCTAAGAAGAAGATTTTCAATTGGGCAGTAAGTATAGGCACGAAATATGTACGTGCAAGACAAGCAGGAAAAATTCCTATGGTTTTGAAGTCGCAATATAAATTAGCCGATAAACTTGTTTTCTCAAAAATCCGTAAAAAAATCGGAGTTGAACAAATAAATTTTGTTTCTGGAGGTGCCGCTCTTTCGCCTGCTGTCGAAGAGTTCTTTTTTGCTATTGGCTATTCGGTGATTGCCGGTTATGGTTTAACTGAATCCTCCCCGATAGTTACTGTGGCACGTTATGATAATTTTGAGCTGGGAACTGTCGGCTCTGCTTTGGAGGGTGTGGAAATTAAGATTGCCGCTGATGGCGAAATCCTTGTTCGTGGTCCAAACATTATGAAAGGATATTGGAACGACCCCGAAGCCACACGATTGGCTATTGATGAAGATGGTTGGCTTTATACTGGCGATATTGGCGTCATCACAGAAAGAAATAATCTCAGGATTACAGATAGGAAAAAAGACCTCATTGTCAGTTCAGGTGGTAAAAATATTGCTCCACAACCGATTGAGAATATTCTTTCGCTTAGTCCCTTTATAGAAAGATGTATTATTATCGGTGATAATCGCGAATTTTTAACTGCTCTTATTACTCCTGATTTTGAGCAAATCAAAGCACTTGCTGATAATTTCGGTATTGGGTATTCCAACCCTACCGAGCTGATTTCCAATGAGAAAATCATTAGTGCAATTAAACAAGACATTGACAGACTACAAAAAGATTTGGCTAAGTATGAGCGAGTCAGAAGGTTTAAGTTGCTTACGGAGCCGTTCTCTATTGAGAATGGTACTCTTACCCCTAAAATGAGTATTAAGCGGCATATTGTCGAAAGGAAGTATAGTGATTTGATTGACCAAATGTATGATAGGATGTAAAATCAAATAAAAAGAAACATTTTTGACTTTAAACAGTTATTATATATAAGGCCGTATATATAAGGCCGTTTATTAATTAATTGACAGCACAGTGATAAAAAAATTAACATATCTGTTGTTTTTGTTATTGTTCTCAAAATGTGTCATTGCTCAAAATGCAATTTTGGGTTCTGAATCTTTTAATTGGTTCTTTGGCGAAAATGCCGGTCTTACTTTTAATACTATTGATGGAAAGCCTAAAGCTATAAAAGGTGAATTAGTAACCGAAGAAGGTTGTGCCACTGTCTCGGACGATGAAGGTAATTTACTTTTTTATGCGAGTGGAACTACGGTTTGGAATCGCTTACATCAAGTTATGAAAGGCGGGGATAATATGCCGGGTGGGTTTTCTTCTACTCAGGCGGTTCTTATTCTGCAACAACCGGGTGTCAATGGTATTTTCTATGTTTTCAATACTGTAAATTTTGGCGGTAGATTTACCTACTCTATTGTTTCTCTTGCTGATGATAAAGGCTTAGGCGAAGTTATCTCCAAAGGGAACTTCATTGCAGATAGTATTGGTGAAAAACTTACAGCTGTATATCATAGGAATAAACGTGATGTTTGGATAGTGGTAAAAGAAAGATACTCCCACGCTTTCCGTTCATATTTATTGACCGAAACGGGTATTCATTTCCCACCGGTCAGAAGCGAAATACCTCTTGATTTTAGTTTGGCTGAAAAGTGTAGCGCAATGGGTTTTTTAATGTTTTCACCGATAGGGAATAAACTTGCGGCGGCTTCATATTCCGGCTCTCAATTCGAGATATATCATTTTGACCGTTTTAGCGGTGAAGTCTCTAATCCTATCGTACTGAAAATTCCTGAGAAATTATCTGCTTATGGTGTTTGTTTCTCGCCGGACGGGAGCAAACTATACGGAACATATTTTGATTATGATGCGTATCTGGTTCAATATGATTTAAGTAAGTATGATGAGGCTACAATTGCCGCATCTGAAAAAACAATTGCCGAGTTTCATGACGGACTATCAATTGCGGCTATTCAGGTAGGACCGGACGGGAGACTATATGTCAGTAGATATAAAAGCAATTATTTGAGTACTATAAATGCACCGAATAGGATTGGTAATGCTTGTGATTTTATTGAGAATTCAATTTATTTAGACGGAGCAAGAACGCGTCTGGGATTGCCTAATTTTACTTATGTTAATAATTACTATAAAAGCACTCCCGACCCGAAATATTATAATATCTTATTTAAAGTGCAGAACATACAGGGGCAACCCGGCGATAGTTCTCGGAAAATTGTAATTACTGCAAAAATGCTGAACGACACTGATAAAGTTGATAATTTATCACTAACTGCAATATTGTCATTCTCGGCTTCAGCTTATAGTTTAGTTCCCAATGCAAGTGTTTTATCCGAAAAAATCAAATATGGCAAGCGTATTATTACTTTCCAATTAAATAATTTAAATATTACCTCAGAAGAGAAAATTGTAGCAGAATTGCCGGGTACGATTTTGCTCTCTGATAAGAAGATGAATAAATTAAGTCTTTCCGTTGTAAATCTTAATAACCCGCAGTATAGAATATTCTGCAAAAGCGGCTATCTTATTATTAGGGAAGTATGTCAGAATAATCTGCGGAAGGTTACGACAAGTAAAATGATACTTAATATTAAGCAAGAACCCGTTGCTCATTATTTGTCATTTGATTATATTACATCGGTTGGCGGTGATTATCAGTGTAATATTTATTCGCTTAATGGAAAATTAATATATACTGATAATTCTTCTTACTTCAATGAAAACACAAAAGTTGAAAAATCAATTGCTCTTACCGGTATTAATGCCGGATTATATATATTGGCTGTCAAAACACCTGTTAAACAATTGATTAGATTGTTTATTAAAAATTAAGCAAAGGAGAAGATTAATATGAAAATACTTTTAAGCATATTGTCATTATTCATTGCAGTTGTTTCTGTTGCGGCGCAGGGCGAAGCAAATAATTGGTTCTTTGGTAATTATTGCGGAATGACATTTAATACACCCGACAAATCCCCGAAATTTCTTATCGGCAGTCAAATGAAAACTGACGAAGGATGTGCTTCGATATCCGATGCTAATGGTGAACTTCTTTTCTATACAGACGGAATAAATGTCTGGAATTCGGGACACGTGCCTATGCCTAATGGAGAAAAATTATTCGGGAATCCCTCATCAACTCAGTCGGCTGTTATAGTTAAAAAACCTTTTTCAGATAATTTATATTATATTTTTACAGTTGACCGCCAAGGAAAATATCACGGTTTGTGTTATTCAATAGTTGATATGAATGAAGCAAGTTCGCAAGGTGATGTGATTTCAAAGAATAATTCCCTTAATAAACATGTGTCCGAAAAAATTACAGCTGTAAAACATAAAGATGGTAAAAGTATCTGGATAATTGCACACGAATGGGGGAACAATAAATTTATTTCATATTTGCTAACTAAGAACGGGCTGAGTAAAGTGCCGGTGATTAGTACTGTTGGTTCATTCCATAAAGACGATGATATGAATGCCGGTGGTTATATGAAGGCGTCATCTGACGGACGGTATATTGCTGTGGCAATATATTGGGATGGTGTTTTTGATATTCTACATTTTAATAATGCAACGGGAGAGCTGACGCATCCGATTACTTTCAAATCAGATGATTATAAATATATCTATGGTGTTGAATTTTCTGCCGATGTTTCAAAATTGTATTTTACAAAATCCCATGAGAAATCTACTGTTTTTCAAGTAGATTTATTGGCTGGTAGTGATTTCGACATTATCAATTCTGTTTCCGTTGTTGCCGAAAGTGAATCATATTATGTGTATCAAGCATTACAAATAGCACCTGATAAAAAAATATATATAGCAAAGAGGAATAAACATTATTTGTCTGTAATCGAATCGCCAAATGAAGATGCTAATAATTGCGGCTTCAAGGAATTTGGTTTTGATTTGAAGGGCACAATTTGCAATGCAGGTTTACCGACTTTTAATCAGAGCTTCCTCGATATATTTGTGGAAATAATGGGTGTAACCGAACTCTGTGAAGGTGATACTCTTAGATTAGTAAGTACTAAATACTCAAAAGCAAAATATCAATGGATATGCCCGGGTACCGCACAATCAGATTCATCTGTTCTTATTGTTCCTAACATTAAACCTGAGCATTCCGGTTATTATAAGCTCAAATTGAGATATGGTAATTTAGAAAAAACTGATAGTGTTTATGTCAATGTGAACGTAAAGCCGATTGCCCTAATATCGCCGTCCGATACAGCCTGTATTTGTGGTGGAGATGCAGTAGTACTTAGTGCAAATTCACCTGACCCTGACAAAACATTGAAATATTTATGGAGTACCGGAGAAAAAGTCAAAACGATTGAAGTAGCAAGTACCGGCAGATATTCTCTTATTGTTACAAATGAAAATATGTGCAGTGATACGGCATATATTCAAGTGATTGATAGGGATTTACCAACTGTAACTATATTCAATACCGGAACTACAATACTATGCGCAGGCAAGGAAATAGAATTATATATTTCTAAGAAATATGAAAGAATACTGTGGTCAACAGGTGAGAAAGATACAGCGATTCGCATCAGTAAGCCGGGTAAATATTGGGTCAGTGTTGTTGATAGATATGGTTGCTCTGCAAATGATACAATAGAAATTAAAAATTTTGATAACAACTATACACATTTATCAGATGTAGATTTCGGTAAAACTATTTTGGGAGTGGGGAAGACATTGTCTTTTGAATTTGTAAATTATGGAATAGATAGTATATTTGTTACAAATATTTCTCTAATAAAAAATCTACCGGAGTTTAGTTTGTCTTACACGCCGTCCTTACCTGTATGGCTGAAAACAAATGAGAGCATTGTAGTTAATGTTAATCTTTTACCTAATACTAAATCCGTATTTACAGACAGTATTTCATTAATTGTAGCATCTCCATGTCCTGATGAGCAAATATTTCAAATAACCGGAAATAGTGCAGTTGGTGATACAAAAATATGGTTACCGGATACGACCGGACATATCGGTGATACCGACTATATTATTCCACTTTATGGTAAAATGCTGGATAATGATACGCTGGGACTTTCCTTTACTGCTGATATTGCTTTCGATGCAGAGCTGTTTTTACCCGCTGCCAATCAAGCGGCAATTATTAAGAATGAAGTGATTGACGGACAAAGAAAATTAACGATTAAGGTGGAAAACAAAAGAATAGATAGCCAAGACAATTTACTTGTTGGTATTAAAGGTACCGTATTGCTTAGTTCCGGCAGACAGCCGTTATTGATTGAGGATTTTAAATGGAACACTTCTTCCGTCAATGTTAATACTAAGAATGGTAGCCTTTTGGCAAGTGGTGTTTGCCAGCCTTCTTTGTCGAAGGTTCTACTCCTATCAAAGAAAAAAATATTAGTTTATCCCAATCCGGTTGATGCTATCCTTACTATCCAAACTTTAATAAAGGGTCTGGAAATTAATAAAATTGAAGTGTATGATTACGCAGGTAAATTGATATTTATTTTTAAGCAACCTAAAAAAATAAAGGAGAATACTTATTCGATTGATGTGAGTGGAATAGCAGAGGGTAAGTATTTATTCGTTTTCTTTTCCGGTTCAGGGAAATTGTATGAACATATTTCAATTGTAAGATAAACGTGAAAATTTTATTTGTCATATTGTTCAGTCTTCTTATTAATTCCCAGCTATTTGCGGGCAAAGAAGCCTTCAATTGGTTCTTTGGTGAAAATGCTGGCATAACTTTTAACACACCGGGACTTGAACCTGTTGCAATAAATAATGGAGCTTTAATAAGCGAGGAGGGTTGTGCCGCTATCTCTGATGCAAACGGGAATGTGCTGTTTTACACAAATGGTGTTACAGTATGGAATAAAAATAATTTCCCGATGCAGAACGGTAAAAATCTAATGGGTGATACAAGTTCGACTCAGTCCGCAATTATTATTCCAAAGCCGGGAAGTACAAAGCTTTATTACATTATTACTACAAACGATGCTAATGGTAGCAATGAATGCAGATATTCTGTTGTTGATATAAGCCGTCAAGTTGGATTAGGTGAAGTGATTTCAAAAAATAGATTATTATTCAATGCCGCAACAGAGAAGTTGTTGGCTATACGGCACGCTAACGGCAAGGATTGGTGGTTGCTCGTCCACGAATGGCAATCAGATGTTTTCCGAGCTTACATATTGGATAATAATGGTATTAATAAATTCGCAGTGTTTTCGATTGCCGGTTCTTCGCATAATGGAGATAAAAAAAATAAAGCAGGCTATTTAAAGGCAAGCAAGAACGGAACTAAACTTGCTCTTGCTTTACCGGAAGAAGGAATGCTCGAATTATTTGATTTTAATCCGATGACCGGTAGGGTTTCAAATCCGGTATCACTGAAAGCTCTGGTTTTGAAAGATGTTTATGGTCTTGAATTTTCACCTTCAGGTAGGAAATTATTTGTAACAAAGCAAGAATACCCCTCGGCTATTTTTCAATATGATTTGAGCAATTGGACACAATCAGGGATTTTAAACACCCAAGCATTAATAAAGGAAGAAAAATGCTACGGTGCATTCCAAGCTTTGCAGATAGGTCCCGACAATAAAATTTATGTAGCAAGATATAATCGCAAGTTTCTCGGAAGGATTAATTCTCCTGAAAAAATAGGGCGTTTTTGTAATTATATTGATAGTGCCGTTTATCTTAAAGAAAAAATTTCAAAGCGTGGTTTGCCTAATATTTATTCCAATGATATTGTTAATATCAATATTAATGCTCAATCAAAAGTTTGTATAGGTGAGGTTCTTCTCTTATCAGTTAATAATATCTTTGGCGCTTCATACAATTGGACTGGTCCGGATAACTTTAACTCAAACAAGCGTGAAGTGAGTGTCAAAGCCCATTCTATCCTTCAGTCGGGTTTTTATAAATTGACAGTTCATTTGTCGGGTATGACTTTGTCGGATAGTATATTTGTTGTTGTTTCACCTTCGCCTAATTTAAATATTTCTGTAACAGCTAATCAACCGCTTTGCTATGGGGATAGTGCCAAATTAACTGCCCAATCTGACGAGAATGTGAAATATTTATGGTCCACCGGTGATACTACTAAAAGCATATACGTAAAGAAAAAAGGAAAATATAGTGTTACGGTTCAGGATATTTCGGGTTGCTCAACTACAAAAGATACTACTATCAGATTTGAAGAAATTGAAACAATCATACAGTCGCTCGGAGCAACGGAATTTTGTAGAGGCGATAGTGTTGAATTAATTGCATCGCCAATTGATATTGGTTCACGTTTTGTGTGGTCCACCGGTGCAACCGGATACTCTATCGTGGTTCATAATACGGCACGTATTATTCTTAAAATATTATCAGCCAACGGTTGTGTAAAATATGATACGGTGCAGGTGAATGTGTATGATAAATTAAATGCAAATGTAGTATATCCTTCTGCAAAATCATTTTGCAAAGGTGATACTATAATTGCTAAGACAAATTACGAAGGTGATGATTTTATCTTTCTGTGGTCGAACGGTGCGGCAAGCCCTGAAATCAAATTGACTGATGATTTCGCCGGCTGGGTATATGTACGATTGAAAAGCGGTTGTGGTGATACTGCTTATTTCAATGTACATTTTATTGAGAAGCCGAATGTATTTATTTCAATTTCTAAATCTGCAACTTTATGTTCAGGCAAGCCGATAACTCTTAAAGCATTAACTAACAATACCGGTTCAGGATTAAAATACAAGTGGTCAACGGGCGATACAACTGACAAAATTAAAGTATCTAAATCAGGTAGATATTTTGTTACTGTAACAACAGAATCGGGGTGTAGTAATCAAGCACATATTGATATAAACTTCTTACCTGCCCCGATAGCAAAAATTGAACCTACCGGACCTATTGAACTTTGCTATGGTTCGGTTCAAAAGCTAACCGCTGAGCCGGATAATGCAGAATATTCCTATTTATGGTCCACAGGCGAAACAACTCGTGAAATTTCTGTCCGTAAATCGGGTGAGTATTTTGTTGTTATTAAGAATAAAAATAATTGTACGGATACGGCGAGAATCAGTGTTACGTTTTCAGAAAAACTTAATGTAAAACTGAAATCTAATCTACCGCTGAAAATATGCAAAGGAAGCTCTGTGCTACTATCACCGACAAAAAAATACGCAAGGTATAAATGGAATACCGGTGTAGCTTCCGAAGCTATTATTGTTACTACTGCCGGTAAATATTGGCTTACGGTATGGGATTCAAATGATTGCGAAGGGCATAGCGATACTCTCGAAGTGCAAGTAAGCGAGGTCGATATCTTAGTAGATGATTTGAGTAAAACCAAGTTCGGGAACGTTTGTATTGGTGTTAATAAGGGGCAAACCTTCAAGATAAAGAATAATGGTAAAGAAAATATTGAAATAAAATCTATGCTTTTTCATTCCGGCAAAGTATTTCAGGTTGTTACAAACCCGACATTACCTGCTATTATCCCAAAGGGTGGTGAGATTGATATTCATCTTTCCTTTATACCGCCCCGCTTGGGACAGCATTATGATACTTTGAACGTAGTCGTTACCTCGCCCTGCTATTTTCGCTACGAGATGAATATCGAAGGAAGAGGTGTAATCAAATCCTATGTTCGAGTACCCGACACAGTCAGACCAATTGGTGTAAAGTACTGTATTCCCGTATTATTCTATTTGAAATGCGGGGACACCCTGAAGCGGCGCGTGCATTTCAAAACAAAACTTAGCGTTGATGTTTCTACTTTTTTACCGGATAAGCATTTGCATCGTTTTGTAAAAAAGCAATATGTGCGAGGAAACAAAAGAATTTTTGAAATTGAGGGCTGGGTCGATGCTCTAAATGATATTCCGAAAGAAGCATTTTCGATATGCGGAACTGTGCTATTAGGTGATTTCGAATGGAGTAATATTACACTTGAAGAGCTACAATCAGATAATCCGAATTTCTCTACAATTGCAGTTGGCGGGGAACTCGAAATATATGGCGTTTGTGAATTTAATATCAGCAGAATTAAGTTATCATCTCCTACGGTTATCAATGTGTATAAAAATAGGGGAGATAATGATATTTCTATCGGGATTGAAACTGCCGAAAGCGGTCGTTTTGAAATCGGTATTTATTCATTGACAGGTATTAAGCGATTTTCATATAGATTTACTAAGAATGACGATAATAAGAGTGAATATATGCTCTATCCCGACTTCTCGAAATTTGAAAGCGGCTACTACCGTTTAATGCTCCGTACCGCTCATTCCGTTAAATCGGTGCCGCTAATTATTTATAAATAAAGATTTTTTTTGAAAATTCAGAAAAAAGAATTATTTTTGTTGTTCTATTTTACAAACAAATATAAAAAGGATTATGGCGCACCATAAATCAGCATTAAAGAGGATAAGACAGTCAAATAAAAGAAGAATCTACAACAGACAGTTTAAAAAATCCATTAAAATGGTTATCCGTTCGGTTCGTGAAGCCGAGGATTTCGAGACAGCACAGCAGAACTTAGTCAAAACATTTAGCGTTCTTGACAAAGCCGCCGCTAAGGGTGTCTTGCATAAAAACAATGTCGCTAACAAAAAATCCAAACTGACTAAATTTGTCAGAGGATTGAAGACCGAAGATTAATTTTAAATTGCACCCGTAGCTCAATTGGATAGAGCGTCTGACTACGGATCAGAAGGTTAGGGGTTCGACTCCCTTCGGGTGTGCGAATTATTATTATTAGTCCTGTGCTTTGGCGCAGGGCTTTTTTTGTTATTTAAGTAATAATTATTTCCAGTAAATTGAATTGAATATCCTATTGCGACAGATTATCCCGTAATCATTGTTATATTACATAAAATTTTGTAAGTTATATTAATATGGATTGGAGATATATGATATTGTATATAAAAAAACTCCGGATAACCATAATCAATGGCAACCGGAGTAACGTTTTCACGGCGGGAATTAACCCTTATTGTAAAAAGATTTACAGTTCTTTTTTTTGTAAACGATGACAATTTAACAAAAATATATTAATATTCCAAATTTTAGGAGTTATTATGAGCAAGGTTTTAGGTCTTGATATTGGTGCAAATTCAGTTGGTTGGGCATTGCTGGCGCCTGACGAAAATACTATTATTGATATGGGGGTACGGGTATTTCAGGAAGGTGTTAGTAGTATAAACACTGCAAAAGAAATATCTCGGCACGCAGAATGGAGTGCATTGAAAGTTAGGTGTTTCAAAACGCCCAACTCCTCATATATCAACCGTTAGGGGGCAAGTCTCATTCCTTCTATTCATTTCTGTTTTTACTTTTTCCAGTGATGATATTCATATTATCATATTCATTCCATTAACATAATTAATGTGCAATTATCTTTCAAAACACCTTTTCGCGAATATTTTTGCACTAATTTTGACAATGTGATTGGATTAATGAAATTGTCATCATCATTGATGAATTCTTCAAAACTTTGGTATTCTTCAATCATACCATTTTCGATTCCTTCCAATAAATCTATTAGACCGTCGGAACCTAAAACAATTCTTTGTTTATCAAAAGTTATCTGTTTAAACACAAATTCACCGGCTTCATTTCCGATTAACTCATTGTTTATGTATTTGGGTTTATTATTTTGGTCTATTATTTCAATATCCGTATCAATAATGATTACACCGTCACCATAAGAGAAAACAGTTAAAATATTATCTTTCGCTACAAATCCAATGACAGTGTACAAGAGAAAATCGTTAATAAATTTCTGCGGGTTGTTGCTGTGCAAATTTGCAAGTTCCATTGAATAATTCTGCAAATCTTCTTTTAAATCTTTTTTCCAATTCGAATTGATTCTTTCGCTTATTCTTTTTGATAAATATTTTAAACCTAACTGTGCGCCCACTTCACTATTTGGTGCACTGCCGCACCCGTCCGCTATCAATCCGATTATGAATTTATCATTCTCAATTACTAAAACGGAATCCTGATTGTTGTATTCAAGATTTCTATGAGTAAACCCTTGTATGGTAGCATATCCTATCCTCATTTTTTTAATCTATTTATACTTCCGCACGTTAATTTTATATTTTTCAATCCAGTATTGAAGTTTGCGGTGATGATTAAAGCCAAGTATTTTAGCGGCTTGCGAGACATTACCTCGTGTTTGACTCAAAGCAAATATTATTATCTTTTTTCGTTGACTGTCCAGATATTCATCTAAATTGTCGGGTATAAAGTCAATATTATCTTCAGTAATTACTTCGTTTCTATTATTTTGTAATTCATCATCTTTTTCTAATGCTTCTTTGACTGTTGTCAATAAAATAATATTATTCTTTTGATGATGAGCCGCTCGCTCAACGACGTTAAGTAACTGCCTGACATTTCCCGGCCAATCCTGTTGCATTAGAAAATTCAAAGCTTCGTTGCCCATTGTTTTCAATTGAATTGCTTTTTCTTTATGATTATTTAAATAAAATTTGACTATTGCAGGAATGTCTTCCAAGCGTTCCCGCAGAGGCGGTATATTTATTATCTCACCGGAAATCCTGTATTTCAAATCTTTGCGGAATAATTTTTCTTCAACGGCTTTATTAATATTAATATTTGTAGCCGATATAATCCTTGCTTTCAACTGCAATTCGTTTCTATCATCGCCGAGTTTTTTAAATGTCTTGCTTTCGATTGCTTGCAGTAATCCCTGTTGAGCTTCCTCTTTCAATGTAACTATATCATCAAGAAAAATCGTCCCTTCACCGGCAATCTCGAATATACCTTTCTTCTCCTTAGCAGCTCCTGTGAAAGCACCTTTTGTATGTCCGAAAAGTTGACTTTTAAATGAATTAATATCCCTACTTATTACTCCGCAGTTTTGCTCTTCAAAGGGCTTGTTTTTTTGTTTACTTAGTTTGTGAATTATTCGTGCCAGAATTGTTTTACCCGTTCCGGTTTCTCCGGTGATGAGCACATTCAAATGATTTTCGGCAGCAATCAGGACATCGTATGCAAATGATTGCATTGATTCACTGACGGTAATAAATCCCATGTCTGATAATATTTTCTGAGCATCTTCCGTTTTTTTGCTGTCCTTAAAAAATATACTGTTTAATATTTCCTTCAATTTACTAATCGGGAAAGGTTTATCCAAAAACACCAAAGCATTATTTCTGATTGATTCAATTGCAACACTATCCCTTCCTTCAGTTATACCGGACATCATGATAATAGGAATATCAGATGATATTTCTTTGATTTTTTGCATAACTTCAATGCCGCTCATATTATTTGTGCTTTGATATGTTTTAAAATCATAATCTAAAATAATACAATCAAAAGAGTGTTTTACCTTAACCATAGCGAGAGCTCTTTCGCCGGTTTCAGCTTCAAATAGCAAATAATCACTTGTTAAAATCGGACTTCTTACAAGCGATTCGCGAAAACCTTCATGGTCATCTACTATTAATATTTTGGGTTTCTTCATCTCCATTATTTTCTTGGCAAAATAATAATAATATCGGTGCCAACACCTATCTTGCTTTTTATAAGCAGTTCCCCGTCATGTTCATTGCAGACTTTTTTTATCAATTTCATGCCCAAACCGGTTCCGGTATTATTTAATGAATAATTTGAATGCAAAATGTTCTCAATCTGCTTTTCATCAAGCCCACAACCGTTGTCTTTGATAGAAAATTGAACGGCATCACTTTCTACTTTCGCTTCGAAAATAATTTGTTTATTATTTGTTCTATTTTGCATTGCTTGTTTTGCATTGTCTGCCGCACATTGCAAAAGTATGAAAAAATACTGTTCGTCGAGCATTAAATCCGGTATATCTCCCTCTATATTATTTATTAATTGTATGTCATCACGGCTGTATCTTTTCCCTTTATTTTCTATCCAATTGTCAATGACACGTTTTAAGTTATTCGATTTCTTATTAGCTTGATGAATATTTGACGTAAAGAGGAGTTTCGTTAAAGTATCAACTATCTCGTTAATGCTATCTCTGATTTTCTTTTCATCATTTTCAAAATGCTGTTTATCATAAGTATCGGTACGAAGAACATAGAAGAGGTTCTCAATCCTGTTTTGCACTTCAGCGAGTTCATTCTTTGCGTCATGAGCTATTGAAATTGCTACAGTCAGCAACTCGCTTTTTACAATATCCGTAGTATCTGTTACAGTTGCCACACAATACAAAACCTTCCCGAAAATTATCAGTGGTGATACGTTTAAAGTAATATAGCGATTCCCGTGGTTGGAAATCGATAAATTGTATTTTGTTGCTTGTTTACTCTGTAAGCACTTTCTAATTGACCGTATTATTTCTTCTTCTTCTTTCATTCCGTTTTTAGTATTGATGCTCTTTATATCCAATTGCAGAATTTCAAGATACTTATCATTATATTTTTTTAAGTGTATTTTCTGTCTTAATGCGCCCGAACTATAAATCGCCACACCCTGGAAATTGCTTTTAACCGTAAGAATTCTGAATAGTTTTGTTAAATAGAGCAATCTGTAAGAAATAATCAATATTAACGGCAGTATAAACAATAGAAAGATAACAACAAATATTAGATTGAAATATGCAGATAGACGTGTTAAAAAACTCTGTTTTTCCAATTTATATTTGATGTAAAAATCCTTGCCACCCACAGAAAGATAATACCCGTTATTCTGTATTCTGACAATTGTGGCACTAAAGAACCCTTCGCTCGGCTTACTTGCCGCAAGAATATTCAATATTTTGCCGTCTATCACAACTAACTGATTATCACCTGCCACTACAAGTATTTCCGGGAAACCATCCTTATTTATATCAACATTTAAGCGGTTTGTCGGTAATTTTGTTTCCAGTTTGTCATAACCGATAGAATTATTAATGTTCTTTATTGAAACAGGAAGTTTCTTTCTTTTTATCACTTTAAACAATGAATCATAAATTATTATCTCATTCGCTGTATGACTAATAAATCCGTTTTGATATCTGAATATCTCACTGACTATATTATCCGCTAAGACTTTATGACCGGTTGGCTGCATTTCTCCGGTATTTTTATTAACTTTAAAAATAGTCAAAGAATCCGGATTTTCCCAAGTACTTTTTTGTAAATAAAATAAATCGTTCTTGGAATCAAAATAATTAAAAGTCATTGTTTGCGGTTCATTACGAGTGAATAAAGTATCTACCCATTTGATATGAAAACTCCTGTCAATACCCAGCAAATATGCATTGTAATCTTTTAGGTTTCCAAAGTGGTGGCCGTTACGCGGATTCCAAGATTGTAGAGTCAGGATTGTATCTTTCAATAGAAAAGGATTGCTCATATATGATACAAATCTTGTCGGCACTCCGACAGCTATGGTTTTTACGAAATTCTTCCTAACGTTTATAAATATTAATGAATCCGGCTCTTTAAACCTATGTTTAGTTAAGCGATTCATTTTCCTGAAAACCAAATAGTTCAGTGTGTCGGATACAAGCCACTGCCCGAGGAATAAAATTTTGTGTCCGTTTTCCAAAAGAAATTTATGTTTAAAATAGGGGGTATTCGAGCTGACATGATGGTCATGAATTTGCAATACTACACTGTCGGAATATACAAGCAGGAAAGCTTCGTCCCCCGTTTTATTTCCGTTGTAGTCATACCTGACGGGAAGCATAATGAAGTTCTTTACATTCTTATATTTATCATAAGTAAATGTTATCTGGTCTTGGTCAAAAGAAGGAAAACCTTCGCAATAAATACAATAAGCTATGTTGTTATCCTGCGGTTTGTCGAATATCGTCAGAACTTCAAAAAAATCAGATTGATGCAAACTGTCATAAAAAACAGCTATCTTGTTTATCGAGCCGGCAATCGTGTCGTGTTGTATCTCGGTATATTTATAAGGCAATGATTCCGTAATTATTTTCTCATTTTCAACCTTAACACAAGAAGCCAAAGCGAAAACAAACACGCAAAACAATATATTCATCAAAAATCTCACAATAAAACAGCTACAAATAATATGCCAATATCTTTTCAAATAGCTAAGTCTTTGTTTTTAATTGATGATAAATAAACATTGCACAATTTTAGTGCTAAAATTTTAGCAACTTTGCTAATTATTTAGCAGTAATTAGCGATAATGACAAATGTGCCAATTTTTATAAGCACTTAAATAGCAAAGAGATACAAACTCAATGTATTTTATGGCACACTGATTGTAACAGTCAATATGCGATTAAATACATTTAATATTTCAGGAGGAATTATGAGAAAGATTTGTGAAATATGCGGAGCTGTTGAACCATCAAGACTTGATAAACTTAGAGGAGTTGGTATGGTGTTTAAAATAAAAACATGTCCTAAATGCGGATTGACTTATTGTTCTAACTGTGGAGTAGCAAAAAATCAATTCGATAAGTTTCGAGGAAGTATTTCGCCTCTTGCGGCTACCAATTTATCCGCCTGCCCGAATTGCTATGGAAAGTGAACCTAGTTATTGAATTAAAAAACTATAAGTATTAATTCATAATATTTTATTTAATAAAATTTTCGGAGAAATTATGAGAAATATATTCACATTAATTATTATCTTGTTTATCAATTTTAGTATTGCTTTTAGTCAAGTTACTGTAAAGCAAACAAGAGATTGTTTTGGTTGTCAAAATAACGGGAAATCAATTGTTGGTAATTGTGGAATATTCTTTGTAAATACTGATAAAAAACATTGTTATTATTTACATTTTAATGAATGGAAGTTTGTTAGTGGGGATGATTGTTTTATTGCCATGGGTGCTACAGAACAAGTAAGACTTAGACCAAATGACGGCGGTCCCGGTTCAACTTATGCACATCAAATTGATTTTAATATTTGGCCAAAGAATTGTTGTCCACCTTGTGAGGGTAGTGTAAAAACTGCAATATTATATATTCCATTATATGATTGTGAAAATAAAAAGAAAGTTGGTGATGTTTCTGTACTTGTTAAAGGTTGTTGTGGGAAAAAACCTTTTTGCTCCGGTGTAACAGACGTTATTGATTTTGAAAAATTAATAAATTCGGAATTAAATATATTATCTATGCCAAATCCTGCATCAGAGCAAATTGCCTTTAATTACAATTTCGCAATTTCAGGTGTTGTTAAATTGGAAATCTACGATGCTTTTGGAAAACTTGTTGATGTTAAGAAACAAACATCAAATATTGGAGATAATTCAATTACTATTAACTTGGATAAATATGCAAGCTCCGACTATTATGCTATATTTGAAATTGCTACTACTAATAATATTTACGTCGATGTTGCTAAATTTGTTGTTGTGAAATAACTATGTACAAAACAAAATTAATAGGTAATATTATGAAATCTATATTTACTTTAGTTATTGCGGTTATTAGTGTTTGCATACTTAAAGCCGACTGGCTTAATTCCGAATTTATGTCATACGGGTATTTGCCCGGTCCGGTTAACGATACTATGGTATTCAATAATCTGGCTCACAACATAGACGGTAAAATTATTTTTGAAGGTGATGTGGATGACGATTATAATTTTATAATAAATGAATTAAAAGTTGTTCAAAATATTAAAGTGTTCTTGAAAGACGAAGACTCGACAAAAAACAGAACATATTTTCTGGATAGTCGAACGCTTGAGCTATACGCAGTATATGATTCCGCAAAAAATATATTAAGATTAAATGCAACGGATACTAACTCCCATGTAAAAACAATTATTGTTGAAGACGGGAAATCGGGTATTGCCGTTGAATACAATGACAGAGATACCGCAGAGCATTACACGGAAAACAAATATACCGATTGGCTTTTCAAACTGAACGGCTCAAAAATAATTACCGAAAATCGGGAACAATTTCGTATTATAACATTGTCATTTGAAAAATCTAATCCCTCGATGCCGTTATTATTCCCTTTTGAGCAAGTTAATTTGAATACAGGTATAAGTAAAGAAATGGTTCTCGGAATGAAAATACATGCTCCGTTTCGCTTTGAATACGGGCATGAATCCGGTTGGTGGTGGAGTTATGATACAATCACAATCGGTCAAAATTTAAAAATGGATTTACAGGTGAACATTAAGAATAGTAAATTTTTAGGATTTATGGAAGTATCCGAACATACTTCAAATTCAACAATTTATCCAAGAACCATTCGATATAATATCAGACATCCCAAATATGGCGGAAAAGACGCATGGTTCTTGTATGAAAAAAATAATCCCAAAAATAGAATGTTTTATGCCAAAGGTTCAAATCGTGCTAAGTTAAATACATATTATCAAGTCAGATATTATTCGAATTCCGGTTATGATGATAGATATGGTATGAGTATCACATTTAATGTTCCTGTTCACATTGATGATAACATGTATGAGATTGAATTTTTTGGTTATAAAAAAAATCCAAGGGATTTCCATACACCCTTAATCTGGACTCTCGGTATTAGACCACGGAACATCTGGCACAAAAAAGTAAAAGAGTATTTTTTGATTTATTTTCATAAAGATGAAAAAGGATATTTTCTTGGGGACACTTTTTCCGTCAATAAAGGTGTATGGGGTAATTATGAGGATATAGGAACATTCGATGAATATTATAGTAAAGAATTAGAATTAAATTTTAAAATTATCACAAGGGATTCTTTGTGTATCTTTTCCGGACCGGATGTGTGCGTACTCCGGTTTAAGACAAATCCCTACTACAAAAAATCCAAGCCATGGCATCCGCCGATAGACTCAATACCTCCATTTATTACCGAAACACTGCCTAAAAACAAAGCAATAAATGTTTCAAGATTACCTTCTGTGAGGATTGAATTTTCCGAGAAAGTATTTATTGATACAAGTGATGTTTCTTTTGCACTTTATGATAACGGTGCTGTAAGTAAAATACTGCCGTTCACTTCATACGATTTTGCAGATTCAATTATTACTTTTAAACCTGTCGATTCTCTTGATTGGTATAGTAATTATATAGTAATAGTTAAAAAAGGAATAAAAGACAAGTCCGGCAACCGTATGGAAAATGATTTTTCATTTCGATTCACAACTGTCAAGGAAACTTCAATACCTATTCTGTTAAGCACATACCCTGCTGACGGAGCAACAAACATTCCTGTTGACACTGCGTTGGTATTAGTCTTTTCCGAACCTGTGGAGCCGCGAACAATTAATAGAACGAACTTCTATATGCCGCATGCAGGCAAATTTGTTGATGGGAAATTTATTATCAATGGAAATATAGTAACATATAAGCCCCAAAAACCACTCGAAGCAAAAGCACAATATACATATTATGTCCTGGGTGGAATATCCGACTTATATAATAATAAAATGGACAAGGATTATACTATTAATTTCTATACGGCAGACCCTACATCCGTAGCAGAACAAAGCCGGGAGGCAACTATCACTCCTAACCCCGCCACCGACTACATAGATGTCATGCTGAACGAAGTGAAGCATCCATTCCTTAGCGTAAAAATTTATGATGTGCTGGGTGTCTGCATGCTAACCCACCCCCTAACCCCCTCC
>CAZOOR010000026.1:0-33361 GCA_964581505.1 uncultured Hyphomicrobiales bacterium | reverse complement strand
ATATTTCACTGACTACTTTCAATTTTAGTTCTTCTGTATAGTACATTTTCCCTCCGTTTGTGTCAACTTTTTTTAGCGTTTGACACTGCGAGAGGGGAATTAAAGGCAAGAGGCATAGATTGGCTACGCCTGCGGCTCAGCATGATGAACGTTTGTTGTTTCAAATCGCTTAACTCCTCATATATTCACAAATTTAAAAAGACGACAAAAAAGTAGATTATTTATTAATATTTTCTTATATTTGTCCAGTATAGTATATAAAAAACCGGACATTTGTTTTGAGAATAGAAATAAAAAAAATTGCACAATTAGTAGCTGATAAAATAAATAGATTACCGGCAGGATATGTTTTTACATACCTCGACATTGTTAATGATGCCGATAAAAATGAAGCAGTAATAAAAGCATTAAACAGACTGGTTATTTCTGGAAAATTAAAAAAAATATCGAAAGGAAGATTTTATAAACCTGAAGAAACGCCTTTTGGTGAGTTAGAACCCGATGAATATCAAATTGCAAAAGACCTTTTAGAAAAGAATGGTAAGATTATTGGCTATTTAACTGGATTAAGTATTTATAATAAATTAGGGCTCACAACTCAAATTAGTAATATAATTCAAATTGGGAGGAATGAGTTTCGCTCACCATTAGTTCGCGGTAAATATAAAATTTCTTTTATACTTCAAAAAAATGCAATAAACAAAAAGAACATCTATCTATTGCAATTATTAGATTCGATAAGATATTTCAAAAATATTCCGGATTCGAATATTGAATTTATTTTCAATAGGTTCAGAACGCTTTTATCCAACCTAACTGATGAACAACTGAAACGATTTATCCGACTTTTAGTAAAATATCCTGCAAATACACGGGCAATTGCAGGTGCATTGCTTGATGAAATAAACCAAAATAAGTTTGCAGACAAAATAAGACTAATGCAAAATCCAATAACTGTTTATAAAATAGGGGTAACAAAAGAAATTTTATCAACTGCCGAAAACTGGAATATAAAATGAATTTGCACAAGGATTCAAAAACATTTAAACAGGCAATCAGGGCAACAGCTCAATATAAAGATTTGCGTGAAATATACATTGAAAAAGACTATTGGGTAACATTGGCTCTACATATCATCTTTAATAGCAGTATGAAAGATGAAGTGATATTCAAAGGTGGAACAGCGTTATCAAAATGTTTCGGAAAAATTGAACGCTTTTCAGAAGATATTGATTTAGTTTTGTTACAAAAAGACACTGATACCGGGAATATGTTAAAATCAAAATTAAAGAAAATTGCAAAACTTGTATCAAATGAATTACCGGAATTTTATCTCGAAAATATCACCCAAAAATTGGGAATGAATCGCAAAACGGCACATTCATATCCACATAGCTTTAATGGTGATTTTGGACAAATAAACGATTATATAATACTCGAAACAACCTGGCTTGGTAGCCACGAACCTTATTATAAACAAAATATTCATTCATTTATTTACGAAATGATGAAAGATAAAGGGCAATCAGAAATAGCAGAGAAATACAACTTATTGCCTTTTGATGTTCTGATATTGGATATAAAACGAACCTTATGTGAAAAAATAATGAGTTTAGTTCGTTTTTCTCATACTGATAATCCTACTCAAGATTTATCATTAAAAATAAGACACTTATATGACATCTATCAAATTCTTACAGATATTAGAATTTATCATTTTTTTGGAACAGGTGATTTTGAAACATTATTACTTAAAGTTGCAAAAGATGATGTGCGTAGTTATAGAAACAATAATGAATGGCTTGCATATCATCCGAATAAAGCCATTATTTTTTCTGATACAATAAATGTTTGGCAAGAAATTTCAAAAACCTATAAAGGAACTTTCAGTAAATTAGTTTATGGAGAACTACCTGATGAACAGAAAATAATTAAAACCATTATTCTAATAAAGGAACGAATAGAAAGTATTGATTGGTCTGATATTAAAAACAAGTTGAATAATAAAAAGGCGTAAACTCCACCCTCCAACAATATATAACAGTGAAACTATTTGGTTTGGAGTAGTTCGAAATATTTCTTAATCAAGCGCTGATAGTCCTTTGTGTAGCCAAGTTTTAATGCTCTGTTCAGTTCGCGACGCGCCCTTTCTTTTGCATTTTTACCATTTAAGTTCAGTCGGTCGGGGCTTTTTCTATTGAACTGCTTTGCGGATTTCGATTCGCGTTTCTTTTCGTAATCACGTTCATTCATTGATACGGAAGCATCGAGCAGACGAGATAAAATTCTTTCCTGCTTATTAAGAGTTTCCGGGGTAACGTTGCCGCTTTTCAAATCGGAAATAACCTCGTCCATTTCTTTTACTATTTTTCTTAAATCGCCGAGAGCCTTTTTGTTGCCGCCGAATTGCTTTTGCTCTTTTGCAAGTTCGTCCATTGCTTTGCGTGCCTTTCCCTGTTCTGCGGCAATTCTGCCAAATTCGGCTTGTTGCTGTTGTGTAAGTTTGCCATTCATCATTTGCTGTCCGAGCATTTGTTGCATACCGTTATTAATGCCCTGTTGCTTGTTTGCCGCTTGCCGCAATCGTTGTGAAAAACTCATACCGGAGCCACCTTTTCCTTCGCCTTGTCCGCCCGGATTATTGCAGGAGCCATTGCCCTTTTTCTTCATTTTGTTGAGCATAGATTGCATTTGTGCCGCCGCCTGATTGATTGAACTCATTGCTTGCGTTTGTTGCTGAACAGACGATGATAATGCTCTATTGCTAAGACTGCTTTGCGCCCTCTGCATCTGTTGCATTGCTTGCCCCATTAGATAGCCCATTTGAGGTGTGATTGCAAAACTTTTCTCGGACAAATCGGACATTGAATTAGCAATATTTTTCAGCCCTTCCTGAATTTGCGATTGACGTCCTTGAAGAGCCGGCATCTTATTTGAGTTGTAACTTGTATTTGCTGTTTGCTTTTTTAGAGATTCCTGTTGCTTGGATAGTTGCAATAAATCATTGACGGCTTTTTGCATCTTTCTGATTGCTTCCTTGCTGATTTTATTCTGCATTTTTTTCTTGAGATTTCTCATTGCATCAGCAAATTTTTTCAAATTCTTGGTTGCTTTCTTTTGTGATGATGATGCTTTACTCATTTGTGATTGTTGCATTTGTGAAGAAGCATTATTCATTTCGGAGGCTGTCTTTTGTTGATTCAAATCCTGTTTAGCCTGCTTCAGTGCATCGTGCGGCATATCTTTGCCCAGTTCCTTCATCAATTTGTCAAGTGCGTTCAAATCTTTAGCAATCTTATTCATTTCATTTTTCAGATTCTGTTGCTTTTTTGCAAGTTGGGAGCGTTTTTCTTTATCGCCGGAGTTTGTGTTTTCCGTTTTTTTGTTTAGTTCATTCTGTTTACGCAAAAGTTCATCAGCACGTTTTTGCAAAGCATCGACTTTCTGTTCCGCTTGCAATCGTTTCAATAGTTTGATAGTTCTTTCAATTGATTTACGGAATTGCTTTTCGTTGAATTTAGTATTTTCCATCATTCGTCTTAATGTTTGCGGGTCCATTTTATTCATAGCATCTTCAAATTGCTTCTGCATACGTTGCAATTCGGGAGTGCTTACCTGCGAGAGTAGTTTTTGTAATTCCTGATATTTCTTTAATGTTTCGGGTGAAATGGCTTGGTTCTCTTCAAGTTTTTTACTCATCTTGCTCATCTGCTTTTGCAAATCATTAATTTTTTTCTGCAAATCAGCTTGTTTTTTCAAGATGTCTTCCGCCTTCTTCTTTTCTTTCCAGTCGAGTTTTTGTCCCTTTGGTTTTTTCCTAAGTTCCCTTTTCATCTTTTCCATCTCGTTTTTGATTTCCTGAGTTTTCTTCAGCAATTCTTTTGCATCTTTTTCCATTTTCTTTTGCATTTCGTCCGCCGATGCAAGTACTTCGTCCAGAGATGGCAGGCGTACTTTTAAGGTTTGTGTGCGTGCAGATTTTGGACCATTGATAATATCATTATCAAATACTTCCAAATAAAACTCAAAAATGTCTTCGGGTGTAATATCAACATTATTCAGATTCCAGATATATGGAATTTGTTGCGATAGATTTGATTTGTTGATTGATATTTTAATTCTCGAAAAAGCTTTATCAGGTTCTGTATATTTGGAATGAATCAGTTTGTAATTAAGATACAAATCGGAAAAACCGAAATCATCACTAATATTAATTAGCATAGGAAGCAGTGCTTCCTCGCTAACTTGAACGTCATTCGTAGGCTCCATTAATTCAATTTCAGGTAATTCGTCATTCAGGGCAATAATTGAATAAACAATAGGCGATTCGTTATCAATTCCATTATGTGCATATAGTTTGAAATAATAATTACCGCTTGCTCTTACATTCATATTGGCTATTGCTTTATTGCCCGATACTTGTAATTTGCTAACACTTGTATCCCTATGTATTGATTGTGCCGTGTCGTTAATTGATGTAACAGTGCGAATAAAATACAAATCGGCAGACTCAAGTTCGGTATTTGCCAAAAGTGTGAAATGCAGTCGCGAACCTTTGAGAGCCGATAGTGCAGTATTTTGTTCATTGAAAAATACTGTAGCCAAATTTGTATAATGTGGCGGAATAAGTTTACCGGAAATAGTTCTGATAAGCGGTCGTTCAATTACATTGATTTTACCTATGTTTGTTTTCACAAAGGTATGATACCAAGGTGATTGAGCATAGAACTCAATTGAGTGCTTAATTGAATTAATATGATACTCGAAAACGCCTGCGGAGTCCGTATTTAATGCAATTCTGTCAAATTCCTCCTGCTGTGTTTCCCTGATAAATAATTCGACAGAAGCAGGTGCTATACCATCGCTTTTAATAGATATTGTAATGGAATTACCGCGTGTAAGAACTAATTCTTTTGGCTCAATTGATAATGAAAATGGCGCAGGTGGAATATACTCCTTTGTGAAATTGACAATCCTATCGAATGAAGCTGACAGCCTGCTACCCAAGCCGAAAAATAGAATTATACCCAATAGAGTAGCTGCCGCAAAGAAGTAAAATGATTTTCTGGTTTTCTCCTTTTTAATGATTTTAGTAAAATCTTTATCATTTGCAACTTGGTAAACCTCATCGAAATATGCTAATGACAATTCCTCTGAAGTGCTGTCTTGTTTGGACTTGTTCCTGAAGAGTTGTAAAGCATTCAATAATTTGTCTTTAATCTCCGGGAAAGCATTACCCACACGCCGGGCAATGTCATTGATTTTCGGTAAATATTTTATTCCGAAAAACCTCAATATATGTGGTAGTAAATAGACAAAGAAAGAAAGACCGGTTGCTATTAATAAAAGGATAAAAAGGCTCGTTCTGAAAGCTACATCACCTTTAGCAATTAGTTCAATAAGAGACGTGAATAATAAGAATAATAACACAATTGCGGCAAACGAAAATAAACCGCCTAAGAATAGATATAATGTTTCCAATCTTCGGACGGATTTTAATTTTGCGACAATATGTTCAAATTTATTATTCATCAATGTGTTAAGGCATAAACAATAATATTCGTACCCATTTTAAAAGCTAAATCTCTAATTTCCGGAGAATCCTTATGAACTTCCGGGTCGGGCCAGCCATCACTGACATTTGATTCATAAGTATAAAATACGCACAGACGTTTGTCTGAAAAAATTCCAAATCCCTGAGGTGGTTTCCCGTCATGTTTATGAATTTTCGGCAATCCGTTTGGAAAATCGTAATGGCAATGATAAATATCGTGATTGAAAGGTAGCTCAATAAAATCTTTGTCAGGGAATACCTTTTTCATCTCTTGTCGGACGTATTTATCCAAACCGTAATCATCATCAATATAAAGAAATCCGCCATTATCAAGATAAGTCCTCAAACGCTTAGCCTCATCATTGGTAAAGTTGATATTGCCATGACCTGTAAGAAATATTAGTGGATAGATAAAAAGATTATCACTTGCCAAATCCACAAATTCATATTTTGGCGCAACTTTAATATTTGTATGAGTGGCAACATACTTCAAAAGATTAACTTCGGCAGATGGGTCATTATACCAGTCGCCTCCACCGCTATATTTGACGCGTGCAAGTTTGACGGCACTCTTTGATATATTTTCATCACAATGCAGGGATAGAGCAAGTAACAATAAGAAAATAGGCAATATGAAATATCTTGATTTGAACATTCTATTTTTTGAATTTACAAATAACAAGTTTTTTCTCATTCTTTTTAAAATCCTCAATACCGATGAAATCAATATCAATCACATTGATAGTCATATCGTTATTCTCAATTTTTGCTTGTTCGATTTCTTCTTCAATATTACCACCTTTGTAAAGTACAATGTCCGCATTCGGTTTTCTGACTTTTTTCACCCAAGCTATAATATTGGAAATAGATGCAACGGCACGAGTAACAACCAAGTCGAAATGTTTGTCCATTCCCTTGATTTTATATAATTCTTCGGCACGTGTAGTATATACATCAATATTTCTTTCGCCTGTATGCTTAGCGAACATATCCACAATCTTCATTTTTTTATTTATCGAATCTATCAGAGTAATGAAAATATCAGGACGTGCGATTTTAATTGGAATGCCCGGCAATCCTGCACCCGTACCGACATCAAGCACTCTTGCCTTATGAGGAATGTCATAATACTTCAATAATGCCAATGAATGCAAAATGTGCTTCTGCAATATTTGTTCATAGTCCTTTCTCGAAATAAGATTGACTTTCTCATTCCAATAGAGGAGTTCGTTTACATAGCGTTTAATTGTTTCTATTTGCTCTTTGCTAAGCACAATTCCATTAGCCGAGCAGAGCGTCCAAAGTTCCAAATAATCCATATTTTCAGCTTTAAATTTAAATCAAAAGGATAAACGATTATATTAAATAAGAATTGATAAATATTAAATGATTTTGACGATTACGACTGTAACGTCATCATATTGGTTTTCTTTGCCGGCAAATGATTTGACGGAAGAAAGAATTTGGTTGCGGATTTCTTCGGCGCTTTTATTTGAATTTTGTTTTATAACATTGATGAGATTATCTTCACCATACTCTTGGAGCATTGAATTTTTTGCTTCTATTATGCCGTCAGTTACAAGAACAAAAATATCACCTTGCTTATATTTAATTTCATCTTCTTCCATATTTCGTTCAAAAGTATTGTCGCGGGTCAAACCGAGAACCATACCTTTTGTAATATGTTTCTCTACGTTCTGATGCTCACTATTAAATAAATACAGTGGCAAATGCCCGGCACGGGAAATATATGCGGTTTTCCTGCGAGTACTGAAATTAATGCTCATAGCCGAAATAAAGAATCCTTTCTCCAAATATCTGTACAAGAGGTGATTTGTTCTAATCAGGAGCTGGCGCGGCGATAACCTGAATTCATAAAGAGTGCGCATAATACCTTGAATTTTAGACATATACAGAGCGGCAGAAGTACCCTTTCCGCTTACATCGCCTATTATTACCATAAAGTCATTATTTTCCGTTTCCAAGAAATCATAAAAGTCCCCGCCAACTTCCAAAGCGGGTAAGGAAACGCCTGAAATATCCAATCCTGATATATTCGGAATAGTATCCGGTAAGGAAGCGAGCTGAATTTTTCTGGCTATATTTAATTCGTGTTTTATTCGCTCCTGTTTGGTCAAATCTTCATAAAGGAAGGAGTTTTCGATAGCAACAAAAATCTGACCGGAAATATTATTCAAGAACTCGAAATCATCTTTATTTAACGGAGACTCCGATTTTTTCTCACCTAATAACAAAGCGCCTAATAATTTTTGTTTTGATTTTATCGGTTGAATGAAATTAAAACCGAAATCCCGCAATATATTACAATGCGGTGTAGGAAGTTCATCAACACTGAAATCTTCATTATGCTCTTTGATGGAAGAGGCAAGTTTATTGCCCGATGAAGATATAAATTCTGCTAATTCATCATTCTTGACACCAAAGAAATCGTGGGCAACAATTGTGTCTTCATTTTTAAAGATTAAAATGCCTACACGTTTCAGGTAAGTCAAATCAGCTAACTCTTTGGCGAAATTCTTAGTAAAATCCTCCAAAATAAAATTGTGAGCAAGAAGACTTGATAAGTCCGAAGTTGCTTTTCGGTAGTCAAAGTTTGTCCTGTGGAAACGCTTAGCCAATGAATGTTGCATCTTTCGATTAAAGAACAACCACAAAACTGTTGCAACTATTGCAATTACAATTATAAATAGTTTTTCGTATAAGTCTTGCATATAAGGATTGAGCTGTTTGTTCAGTATTTCTAGGTTAGTTCCTTGAATATGAATATTCGGGAAGTTATAATGAATTCTTGATATTCCATAAACAATAAATACCAATATTAGAATTGCAGTAAATTGCCATAAAACCGTAACAATTGAATATTGAATATTTCTTTTTATTCTGATGTTCAAACCGAGCAGACGATATTTTGCAATGGTATAATAATAGGCAATAAATATAGATAGAAATAAAGATATTGCAATATAATTATAATATACTACTAATTGAGGATATTCAGCTGTTAAATAGTTGAATGCCAATCGATAGAGAATGAAAAATAAAAATAACAAAAAAATCGGTCGGTTAATACGCTTATATTCTTTTGTATAAGATTTCCTGTAAATAATACGTATTACAATGAAATATACAAGCAATATTAGGATTGAATTATTACTGAAAAAATTCAAAAATGACGGATGCTCAACAAATTTAAACAATATGGAAATAGCAGGGAATAGTAGGGCAATTATAAACAGGCTGTATATTAACCATTTTTTATCGGCAAGTTCAATTCGTTTCGGGAAATAATAGGAACTAACCATTAGAAATGCAACACCTAAATAAAGAGCGGTAATAAAAGAGACATATCTTATTATAGCGAAAGTAGTTGGCAGGGGATATAATCCTAAGCGTACAGCAGATAAATTATAGATGGTTCCGAAAAGGAACATTCCGCTTCCGAGATAAAAAGCCGCCTTGATATTCGGATTTTTAAAGACAATGAAAAATCCAAATATCATTGCAAATAGACCTGCAATACTCTGAAAAAGAATACCGAATGAAATACCGTATCGGACGGGAATGAGATTTAGTCGAATTGTTTTGTTGTCCCTCAAAATATCATAATGCACTACTTCTCCGGTTCTTGCTTGCGATAATATCCTATCCGCTACATACATATTATTAAAGCTATGACCATTAATACGTACAATAATATCACCTACTTTTATGCCTGCTCGCTCTGATGCACCGCCCTTAATAACTTGCCAAACAATTACAGATGAGCCAAGATAACTGATTGCTCCATTTTTTAATTCATTTACATTTACAAAAAATTCTTCTATTCTTCTCTTTTTCTTATTAATATTCTTTGGATTAAAAACTGTAATTTTAATGATTTGATTTGACTTATAACCTGCGAATAAATTATCAAGTGACGTAGAATCAGATAATTGCAGACTATCAATTTTTAGAATGAGAAAACCGGGTTGTAATGAATTGACTATATTCTTTTTCGGTGCTATGTTTTTAATTTTTATAGATTTAGCCAAATAAAAGCGCGAAGTCGGGTCAGCAAACAGATTCTCATCGGTTGATGACGAAGCGTTATTAATAAAATTAATTACTACAACAGTTAGCAAAAAAACGAAAAGGATGGTGATAATCCCTCGAATAATAAAATTATGTTTTGATGAAAATGTCATTTTGCCTAATTATATTTCCCTGCAATTCAATATACGAAACCTGCCAATAATTGTTACAAACAAATTCGCAATTATAATTAAATTCGATGAATAAAGAGTTGAAATTTGTAAAATTCAATCTATTTTGTAATTAATTTTTTAATAAATCACGATATAACCCCGAGTATGTACTCGGAATGAATGATAAAGAAGAATATCGCCTTGCTTTCTTCTACAAAAATCAGAAAAAATGAACTTGTGAAGCGAGGGCGGAGTGATGGGAATCGGCTATTTGGTGTTCTACCTATGTCTTCACTTTTATAGAGTTGCTTGATAGAATATCAACACGTATATTTTATTTGGAGAACTATTCAATATCCTACATATTTTTTTACAAGTCTATATCTGCAGGTTAAGATTTCCTTACACAATTCCCATAATATTATTAATTAACGCAACATTAAGTATATGTTTCCTCAATAATTTACTTCTTCAATTGCAAGTCGTAATAATAAAAGTTAATGAAAATTTTCTACAAATTATTATTTAGAATTAATTAAAAGAAAAGTTTAAGAAATTCAGAGCAGAAGGATAAATGATTATTCCGAATCGAGGCATTGAGAAAAATTTTGTTGATTCAATTTTTACCGGTTCTGTTGAGCCTCTATCCCAAAAAGTGATGCCGTCAACTCTTGCCGGGGGCCAATTCAGACGCCATTCGAGATATGGAGTAATCAGCATTATCGAAGCAATAGGAATATTTATTTTAAATCCAATACCGAAATTCAAACCTAATGAAGCATCTTTTGTCTCAAGAATAGGTCTGCTGTCATTCAGCGTATTATGGAAAAAAGATAAACCGAGCATTCCGTAGAAATTCACCCTTGAGTGTGGATTGGCTATCCATTGCGAAGTTAATTCCAAAACCTGATGAATATTCGGACCCAATTGATTATTTGATTTTTGAATAATTTTTGTATTTTTTGAGTAATTATATGTTGCTTCAAGCATCATAAAGTCAAATACAGCCCAATTGATAGTTGCACCCCAGAAGAATATACCTTCGTATGAAATACTTTTATCTAATCCCTTGTAATATTGTGTTTCCACAATTGTATTTGTGCCAACATCAAATCCAAAGCCCAAACCTTTCGGATATGGTGATACAAATACATCTTCGTCTTCATACTCGCTTTGTGCATAAAGAGTAGATGAGTTGCTTAATCCTATTGATAGAAACAAAATAAGCATAGATAAAATTCCGAAAAGACGTTTTGCATTCTTGCTTGTCATATTAATAACCTCATTTATAGTTGTTTTTTTTATTTCAGCGATTTTTTCAGCTATGTGCTTTACATAAGCCGGTTCGTTTCTTTTGCCGCGATAGGGAACAGGAGTCAAATACGGTGAATCTGTTTCAAGCATCATTTTGTCCAAAGGTGTATTTTCAATTATTTCACTTAATGCCGATTTTTTAAATGTGATGTTCCCGGTAAATGAAACTAAAAAGCCCAAATCAAGGGATTGTTGTAGCATCTTCAAATCGCCGGAAAAACAATGAAGAACACCTTTTAATTTGCCGTCCTGTTCTTCTGTCAGTATTCTAAGTAAGTCATCGTCTGACTCTCTATTATGGATAATTACCGGCAAATCTAGTTTTTTCGCTATTTTTAATTGTGTTGCAAATGCTTTTTGTTGTACATCTTTTGGGGTGAAATCATAATAATAATCCAATCCGATTTCACCAATAGCGATTACATTCTCATTCTTACAGTTATCCTCAATCAGTTGTAGAGTTTTAGCATTAATTTCATCAGCATTATGGGGGTGAATGCCCATTGCACAAAAAATATTATTGTGTGTCTCCGCAACTTCTAAAACCCGAGCAAAGTCCTTATGCTCAATAGCAGGTATAATAATTGCCTCGACACCTTCATCTACAGCTCTTTGGATAACAAGTTCCCTGTCCTCGTCAAATGCTTCGGTGTCTATATGTGCGTGTGTGTCAATCAATTGTTGCGTAATTCTTCAAGTTTCTCAATAACAGCATTAACATGTCCTTTTACTTTTACAGGTGAAAAAACATATTTGATTTTGCCGTCAGGAGCAATAATATATGTAGTTCTAATTACTCCCATATATGTTCTGCCGTACATTTTCTTTTCACCCATAGCATCATATTTATTTAAAATGATTTTTTCTTTGTCTGCAATCAGATTGAAATTCAAATTATGTTTGGCAATGAAATTTGTATGGGATTTAGGACTATCTGGACTGACGCCGATAACGACCGTATCCATAGCGCTTATGCGTTCCATATTGTCCCTGAAATCACATGCTTCGCTTGTGCAACCCGAAGTATTATCTTTCGGATAAAAATATAAAACAACCCACTGTCCTTTGAAATCTTTCAAAGCGATTTTTGTTTCGTCCTGTATTGCGGCAGTAAATGCCGGTGCTTTTTTTCCTATTTCCAAAGCCATAGTGTTTTCCTAAAAATTAAATTCGTTTTCCGTTTAATAATTCAACGATAGATTTTTCGACAGGAACTAAATGTTCCAAATCAATCGTATCCTGCTTTTTTGACGAATTATCCTTGCTTTGCTTGTTTATTTCTTTACCGGCATTTTCCGTATTACTGCTTTCCGTTTTGATTATTTTTACAGAATAGTTCTGCTCGGTGAAATCTATCAGATATTGTGTCAAATCTCTTTTCTTTTTAATGAGACTGTCATAAGCAAAACTGTTGCTTGTATATATAATCACGTCCTTATCTGTAAAATCCACTCTTTCGATTAATTCCCCTTTAAGCATAAATAGCCCCGTTTTGGAGGTGGCATATTGACGAATGAAATCATTCCATCTCGCTTCGAGGGAAGGGTTGCTATTAGTTCCCTGTGATTGTTGGGGTGGCTCGGGAGGTTTATTGAGTTCCTCAGGTTCTTTCTTTGTAATTTTTGTTTCCTCAGGAATAGTTTTGGTCATCACCGGTTTTGAAATCGTCTTTGATTTAGTGCTATATACAGCTTTGTTGTCATTAACTGATTTAGTTGTCTTCTGTACCGGTTTCCGATTATATACCACGTCTTTCCCGCTACGTAATGAGGATATTAACTCCTTAATATCCACAGCGGAATCCATTGATGATATTTGTATTAAGGCTAATTCAAAACGAATCTTTGGTTGAGGTGAATAGCGTATTGCCTGTTCGGTTGCCGCTATTAAATTGAGAATTCTCAACAAATCTTCATTTGTGAAGTTTTCAGCTTCGTCTTGGTATTTTTGCTTAAAAGATATTGATGATTTGATTAAATCACTATTGCCGGTAACTTTTACGGTCAGCAGATTTCTGTAATGCTCCATAAGTCCGCTCAGTACTTCTTGCAAATCGTAACCTTTGTTGGATACTTCATTGGCAACTGTAAGCATTTCCATTGTGTTTTTATCAAGACCTGCGCGGCTGATTCTGAAATAAAAATCTTCATCAATCAAATGAAGTGCGTCAATAAGCTTGGAGTAATTAATATCGGTACCGGCAAACGCAATCACTTGGTCGAGGATACTTTGTCCGTCTCTCATTGAGCCGTCAGCCTTCTTTGCAATTGTAGCCAGTGAATCCGCATCTATTTTTATATTTTCTTTATCGGTAATATATTTTAAGTGTCCGATAATATCGTCAGGTTCAATTCTTTTGAACTCGTGCCTTTGGCAACGGCTTAATATTGTAGCAGGCACTTTATGAGGCTCAGTTGTCGCAAATACAAACATCAGGTGCGGAGGCGGTTCTTCTAATATTTTAAGCAGAGCATTGAATGCAGAAGTGCTGAGCATATGTACTTCATCAATGATATACATTTTGTATTTACCGGACGATGGTGAATACTTGGCGTTCTCCCTTAACTTTCTAATATCTTCAACACTATTGTTTGACGCTCCGTCAATTTCCATAACGTCAAGAGATTTACCTTCTAATATGGAAGTACAGGAAAGACACTCATTGCAAGGTTCGGCATCAATAGAATGCTCGCAATTAACAGCTCGTGCTAATATACGTGCTGTTGTTGTTTTTCCTACACCACGGGGACCGGAAAACAAATAGGCATGATGTATCCTATCATTCAAAATAGCATTTTTTAATGTCTGTGTAACATGTTCCTGTGCTACTACGTCTTTAAATATGAGTGGTCGCCATTTGCGCGCCGTTACTATATAGCTCATAAATAATTCTCAATTAATTATAAATTAGTTATATTTGTTCATTCAAATATGTACATTTTAAACGGATTAACATATAAAAATTTTAGAAAGTATAAAAATAATAAATAAAGTGAAGCATTATGAGACAATTTTCAATATTTTTCGTCATTTTAGTAATATTTTTTACATCTTCGACACTGAGTAAGCAGGATACTGAAATTCTATTACCGGATTTGAAATTAAATCGAACTACAAAGGTTCTTTCCAACCAAATATATATTCGATTTAAAAAAGGTATTCGCAATCAGAAGCAATTGATAGAGCAACTGCAACAGTTCGGTATTAGCTCGGAAAAGCAATTATTGAACCAAATGCAGAGTCTGCGATTCGCATCGAAGAAGAATAAAGGAGCAATGCTATCCGCAAAACAATTGAATGCAGTAATCCATGCGGAAGAGCCGCTTTTGAGGACATATAGGCTTAGCTATTCTTTGGCTCTTGCCCCGGAAATATTTTGTCAAAGATTGCTCGACCGCTATCCAGAAATTGAAATTGCCGAACCGGTAACGGTTGACGAGATGCTTGGAACATATATTCCAAATGATAAATATGTGTACCAACAGGGATTGCTGGCACATTGTAAGATATTCAATTTATGGGAACAATGGAAGGGCGATACAAATACTGTAATAGGGATTAGTGATGGCGGTATTTTCCAACAGCACGAAGATTTGATTAATTCAATAGCACCCAATTGGGGCGAAATTCCCGATGATAATATTGATAATGATGGTAACGGCTATGTTGATGATTATCTCGGTTATAATCTTGCGTATAAACTTGATGGAACAAAGCCGGGCAATACATACCAAAGCGATGACCACGGTAGCGGAGTTGCCGGTATTGCTTGCGCCACTACGGACAATAATCTTGGTATTGCAGGAGTTGCATTTAATTGCCGTTTCTTTCCGATTAAGACTGCAAAGAAATGGGGTACAAGTATTATCTATGGTTACGAATCAATTATTTATGCCGCTGTGCGTGGCGTCAAAGTATTGAATTGCAGTTGGGGACAGCCCAAAAGGTTTTCACAAATAGACCAATCAATTATTGACTATGCTGTGTCTCGCAATGTGGCGATTGTTGCCGCAGCCGGAAATAAGAACGGAAGTCTGGCACCTTTCTATCCTGCTTCTTATCGCGGTGTTATGTCGGTCGGTAATGTTGATTTAACCGATAAAATTGCTTCCTCGTCTTCTCTTGGTTCATATTTGGATATTATGGCGCCGGGAATGAACAGTTATGTTACAACAAATAACCAAGGCGGCTATAAGATGGAATCTATGGGCGGAACATCTTTTGCTTCCCCGGTGATTGCAGGTGTGTTGGCATTGGTACGTTCAAAATACCCGAATTTGAATCCGCTCGAAGCGATTGAATTTACAAGACAGATGGTTGATGATATTGGCGCCCAAAATACTGCTTTGCGTAGATTGTTGCGTGGACGCATTAATGGTTTTAAAGTCGTTAATACCAAACCGATGTCCATTCCGGGAATTGTATTTGAAGATAAAATGCTCGAAAGAAACGGGAATAGTATTTCCCGACTTTACAAAGATGAAGAAGCCAAGTTAAAGGTTAAATGTAAGAATATTCTCGGTAAGGCTAACGATTTGAAATTTGTTCTTTCAATGGCTTATGATTTCGACCAAGCTATTGAGGTTATTGATTCCAACGTTACTGTTCAGAGTTTTGAAAGGAATGCGGAGCTTACCATTGGTGAGTTCAAAATTAAGGCAAAAAAAGATTATAATTCGCTTGTGATATTCCGTGTTGATATTTACGGCGATAATAATTATCATGATTTTATGATGTTCCCGTTTATTCCGACTGCCGAAATGACTACTTTCGGCAATAATGTTATTCAATTTTCGGTAGGCGATAGGGGGCAAATCGGCTTCTTCGGCTCTAATGAAGATATTCAGGGGATAGGTGTTAACTATAAAAAATTCGGTAATATGATTTACAATGCAGGTTTGATGGTTACTGCAATGAATGGAACAAAACAATTTGCTTCTGCCGGCATATTCGGTAAATTTGCGCCATATACTGATTTTGTCGCAGTGAAGCCATTCACCGCTCCCGATAAATTTAAGGGTAAATTGAACGATAAAGTCGGTGTAGAATTTATTGGTGTGGAAATTGAGCAAATTTATAATATACCGCCGGATAATAATTCTATTGTAACAATTGATGTTACATTGAAAAATATTAGCGGCAAGCATTATGACAATATGGCGGCAGGCTACTATTTCGATTGGGATATAATGCCCGAGAGTGATAGCAATGGTGTTGCTTTACTGCCCGATGCAATTCCTGAAAATATGCGTAGCAATGCCGCCGCCGCTGAGTATGCCTATTTCTATAAAGCCGGCAAATCGCCATTCTGTGGTTGTGCCGCATATTCAGATAACACAAATTTAATAGCGGCGGCAAGTGGTATGGATTATTCTACTATTCGCAATTTTACCCTTGCAGAGAAATATGCCGCGCTTAATACTAATACAAAAATTCAGTTCAAGGAAATTGTTGATATTAATATGGTTGTTGGTATGGCATTCCCAGGAGGTGTGGGCAATAATCAAAGCAGACGCTTCAAATTCCTTTTCGGTTGTGAGGATACAAAAGATGCGCTTGCAAAAGCTTTCAGAGATGCTCTGAGTAATACAGATGTCCAAACACAGAACGACAATAAACTGTCAATCAAAATCTATCCGATTCCTGTTGAGGATAAATTAAATATTGTTCTCGGTAAAGTGGTGCGGGGTACCTGCTTGCAGTATTTCGATATGAAGGGAAACAAAGTGCTTAGTGATAATAAGCTCGGTGCAGATGGTACAAATGCCTTAATAATTAAAGACATTAGCAATTTGTCCGCCGGTGTTTATATTGTAAAATTAATCACCGGAAAATCAATTGTTGCAAAGAAATTTATAAAAAAATAGATTGGGTAATAGAATATGGAAACCGTGTAAATTAATAAAAAGAAGATTATGATTGATTACAATAAATATAAAAGAGGTTCCGAATGAAAAAAAATGGGATTTACATATCCATACACCATTCACTAAATTAAATAATAATTTCATGGCTGTTCTGAAAGAGTTGTCTCTAACCGCATCCTTCAGGTTGCGGTTTGGAAAATCAAAACGTTCGTCATTCTGAGCCGCAGGCAAAGACCGCCGGAGGTAGCGACGAAGCCAATCCATGCCTTTTGCCTATTTTTCCTCTCCTTGTTCAAGGAGAGGTGGCAAAGCGAAGCTTTGACGGAGAGGTGAGTCGGCTGTTTCATATTCTTTAACCCACCCACAAACCGCATCCTTCAGGTTGCGGTATTGTTTTCACCCATTCGCTTCCTCGCCCTTTGGGAGCGTGCTGGGGTGAGGAGCGGCTGTTTAAGTCCCCTCTAAAAAGAGGGGATTTAGGGGTGTGTCGGCCGTTCTGCCTTTCGAGCAGTGCCGCCTGTTTCTAACAACAAACGTTCGTCATTCTGAACGAAACGTAGTGAAGTGAAGAATCCAGAAAGCAGCAGCAAAGTTGCCTATTTTTCCTCTCCTTGTTCAAGGAGAGGTGGCAAAGCGAAGCTTTGACGGAGAGGTGAGTCGGCTGTTTCATATTCTTTAACCTATCCCCAAACCGCATCCTTCAGGTTGCGGTTTCTACAACAAACGTTCGTCATTCTGAGCCACAGGCGAAGACCGCCGGAGGTAGCGGCGAATATAATCTTATGCCTTTTGCCTTTAATTCCCATCTCGCAGAGGGGTGGCAGACGCAGTCTGACGGGGTGTTCACCTGTTCGCTATCTCGCCTGTTACCGTAGTAAATATTTGTTCAAGTGTAGAAAAATTTATATCTACCGTAGTAAAAAGAAAAAACATAAGCCACCGTCTCTATTATTCAATTATATATAAAAATTTAGGAAATTATGGATTATCAATTATCATTTGACAAAACTCCGATAGCATTAATAATTTTCATTGCAACAATTGGCTTTGGCTTTTATACTCTGCTTTCCAACCAAAAAATGCTACAAAAGATGATGTTGCACCCATTCAGTCTTGTTCGCAATAATAAATGGTACCAATTAATAACTAGTGGTTTTGTGCATGCCGACCTTACACATTTAATGTTTAATATGCTCTCATACTACTTTTTTGCATTCAATCTGGAAATGTCAATCGGTTCGCTCAACTTTTTAATTATCTATTTTTCCGCACTAATATTAAGCGATATATCCACTGTCATCAGGAACAAAAACAATCCCGAATATTATGCACTTGGAGCATCGGGGGCAGTCTCCGCTGTCATTTTTGCAAGCATATTGGTCTATCCAAGTAGCAAAATCGCACTTTTGTTCATACCATTCGGCATTCCTGCACCGATTTTCGGAATCCTTTACCTTGTTTACTGCTACTATGCCTCAAAAAGAACCGGCGATTTAATCAATCACGAAGCACATTTCTGGGGTGCTGTTTCGGGCATTGTCGTTTTAATTTTGCTCATTCCCGAAATATTGCCGTATTTTATTAATTCAATATTCTAATTATTTTCGAGATTTAATACTATTGTGGAAAAAAAATCAAGATTTTGCAGGTATATGGCACAGAAATTGAGATTGTTTTCTAATAAATAGAATAACAGTTAATAATTAGGATTTTTAATGAGTGGAAAAAAAGATTACGCCATAATTGGTATTGACGGAGGAGGAACAAGAACAAGGGGGATTTTAAAAAAGGGTAAAAAAATACTTGCCGAGGCTACTGCCGGAAGCACCCGCATTGGTGCTGTCGGGGTCGGCGAATCTTGTGAACGTCTGCTTACGATGGTCGAAGATTTGTGCGATAAAGCTAATATCGAATCATCTGAAATTGATGCAACGCTTATTGGGCTTGCGGGCGTTTGGTTGGAAGATGAAAAATTGCGTTCACAAAATTTAATCAAAACGCTTGCACGCGCCCACGATTTTATTTTAAATGATATTAAAGTTACAAGCGATGCCGAACTTGCACTCGAAGGTGCATTTGATGGCGCTCCCGGTGTCGTAATGATTGTTGGCACTGGCTCTATTTCTATCGGAAAGTCGACTCATGGCGATATTGTTAGATGCGGTGGTTGGGGTATTGAACTTGATGACGAAGGTAGCGGTGCTTGGATTGGACGCGAAGGGCTTACGGCGATTGTCAGAGCATTGGACGGCAGAGGTCAAAAAACTATATTAACAGATATGTTTGTCGAAATTAATCCCACAATCAATCTGAAAGAACCGAGAACTATTGTCAAGGCTTATGCCGAGCGTGCTTTTGAATATCATATGTTATCACCTATGGTAATGAAATGTGCCGAGAAAAAGGATAAAGTATGCCTTGATATTATCAATCGTGCCGCCAAGCATTTGGTCGAGCATCTGACTGCGATGAAAAAATATTATAAATCGAAATCAATTGATGTTGCCTTGATGGGCGGTATTATCGAATCCGATACTCTACTTGCCAAAAAAATTAAAGCGGAAATCAAGAAGAAAAAGATTTACAATTTGGTTGCTCCAAAGGGTTCGGCTCTTGCAGGAGCGACTTCTCTTGCATTGGATTATATTAAGCATCAGGCATAGGTATTGTTTAGATAATAACAGTTATAAGTACTAAAAAAATTATGCAACAAAGAGAAATTTTTTTTGTATATTTGTTAATATGATAAAAGATTTTTTTTAACCGTATATAAACAGAGGTAAAAATGGGAATATTCAGTCGAATTGCCGATATATTTAAGGCAAACGTAAACGAAGCATTGGACAGTGCGGAAAATCCCGAGAAGATGCTTAAGCAAATGGTTCTTGAGATGGAGGAATCTGTCAATAAAGCAACACTTGCCGTTGCCGGTGCGATTGCTAACGAGAAACAATTGGAACGCCGTATTAATAAAGCGGCACGCGAAAGAAAACAATGGGAAGATAAAGCAATAAAAGCTTTGCAAGCAAATAGAGAAGATTTGGCAAAAGCCGCTCTCGAAAAAAAAGGTATTGCCGAACGTAATTATAGCGACCTGAAGCCGCTATACGAAAAAGCAAAAGAGGCTTCCGTCTCTATGAGACAGCAACTCGATGCACTCAAATTGAAATTGGACGAAGCTCGCTCACGTCAAAGCACTTTGGTTGCTCGTTCGCAAGCCGCAAAAGCACAGAAAAAAATTGCACAATCATTCAGCGGTGTTGGTTCTGATGCGTTTAGCAAATTCGAGAAATTTGAAACTAAAATCGAAAAACTCGAATCGGAAGCAGATGCGTTTACCCAATTATCCGGTGAAAATTCGGACTTGGAACAAGAGTTCAGAAAACTTGACTCTAACAGTTCTGTGGATAGCGATTTGCTCGCTTTGAAAGAAAAAATGGGTTTGTTGCCCGATTCTAATAATGATAATAATAATCAGGGAGGCTAAATGTCAGACAATAGCAATAAAATTGAAACACCGGTCGAGATATTAGACAACGCTAGAAAAAAGGTTGCCGAAATTCTGGAAAAGGATTTTGCCGATTATATTGACTTCGAGGACGGAACTTTTGCGATTACTCATGGTTCTACTCAGGTGATGATTATTGTCAGACCTTTTACCGAAGATGAGGCTTGTATTGATTGTATTTCTAACGTAGTTACTGGTGCTAAAGTAAATGAAGAACTTTTGAAGTTCTTATTGCGTTCAAATTCCGAATTGCATTTTGGTGGTTTCGGGTTACTCTTTGACGATACGATTACTTATTCACATTCATTTTCCGCCTCTTGTCTTGACCAAGGCGAACTGCAAATTACTGTTGCTTCGATTGCAGCTATTGCAGATTATTATGATGACATTATTGTTAAATCCGCAGGCGGCAAGCGTGCTATTGATTTAACCGAAGAAATGGAAGCTAAATAAATATTTTTTATTTATCCTATGGGTCTGTCTTTTCGGGACAGACCCTTTTTTTAGCATAATACTATGATTGTCAAAGATAAGCCTGATATAATGCAGAATTATCTGACCGATGCCTCGAACTATCGCGGTAGTGCGGAAAAAGTCTATATCCCCAATAGTTTAAATGAACTTAAGGCGATTGTCTCAGAATTATTCCAATCAAAGATTCCTTTTACTGTTTCAGGTGCAGGTACCGGTTTGACAGGTGGCAGGGTTCCGAACGAGGGTGTTATTGTATCTACAGAACATCTTAACAAAATACTGTTTATCGATTATTCTAAAAGGCTTGCACGTGTGCAACCCGGCTTACTTCTTATCGAATTAGAAAACGAGCTTAATGCTAATGGATTTTTTTTTCCACCCAATCCTACCGAGAAAAATAGTTCCATTGGGGGGAATATCGCCGTTAATGCTTCCGGTTCTCGAACATTCAAATATGGTGCTTATAGGAAGTTCGTCAAGGAACTGAAAATAATTCTTGCTAATGGTGATGAACTTGTATTAACTGACAGAGATAAGACTATACATAATAATATGTTAGTTGTTACTTCGCAGGAAGGAAATATTTATAAAATACCTGTTAAACCCGTAAAATTGCCTGCTACAAAAAACTCCGCTGGATATTACCTTACTGAGGTTCTGAATGCTTGCGATTTATTTGTTGCCAGCGAAGGGACTCTCGGTATTGTCGTGGAGGCTGTCCTCGAATTTAGAGAAATGCCGGAAAATCTTGCTGGTTTAATGGTATTCTTCGATAATGTGGATAATATGTTGAAGTATGTGGAAAAAGTTAGGCAACTAAGCATTAACAATAATAAAAATGAATATCATAGTGTTAGCGGGATTTCTGCTAGATTGATTGAACTTTTTGATGAAAACGCACTTAAACTTATTCGTAGGAAATACCCGCAAATACCCGAACTTGCAAAGGCTTGCATCTGGACGGAACAGGAGTATGTTGCTACAAACGAGGAAACTGTACTTAATAACTGGTATGAGATTATTGGTGAGTTCACTCAACTATCCGATTTTACTTGGGTTTCGCTCAATGATAGTGAGCATAATCGTTTCCGTGATTTTCGTCATACTCTACCCTCGACAGTTGTTGATTTAGTTGCAAGAAACGGATATGAAAAATTGGGAACAGATACAGCTGTTCCTGTGGATAAACTAAATGAATTTTACACATATATTGTGGATAAGTACTCGAAATCAGATATTAATTATGCTATTTGGGGACATATTGGGAATGCGCATATACATGCTAATTTATTACCGAAAAGTAAGATAGAATTTGAAAACTCACAAAAATTGTTTAAATTGATACTCGAAAAAGCAATCGAACTCGGTGGAACCATTTCGGCTGAACATGGTATTGGTAAACTGAAAAAGAAATATATGTCTTTGATGTTCGATGAAGAAGATATTGAGGCAATGAAAAATGTGAAGCGGATTCTTGACCCGTTTAATTTATTGGGGAGAGGTAACTTATTTGATTAATATGAGAAATATTATAGCTATATTATTAGTCTTGCTAATGGGCATTTCGGCTTGTGATATGTTTTCCACTCGCAACCCCGAGGAACCGGATAGAGGTAAATCTTCTTATGTTCCACCGACATCGCCGTCTATTGTTGTATCAAATTTTATTTCTGCTATTGCAGAGAAGAATGTTGAAAACTATCTGCTATGTTTTGCCGATACATCTAAGTCCGATAAGTTCTACTTCCAATTTAAACCTACTGCCGATGCTTTTTCCTTGTATTCATCGATTTTTGCTAATTGGAGCATACATTCGGAACGCAATTATTTTAATAAATTAATTAATAATATTCCGGCTGATATTTTACCACAAATTAGTTTTAAAAATACTCGTTTTGAAGTGCTGTTACCGGATTCGGCTGTTTTCGTTGCAGACTATGAACTTAATATTAAGCATCTGATTAATTCCGTTAAAAAGCATTTTAACGGCAGATTGCAGTTTGCTATATATCCACGTGATAATGGCTTGTGGAGTATAAAATCTTGGTATGACTATGACGTTAATAAAGATACGGTTCAGTCTTGGAGTTTTCTAAAAGCACAATTGGCAAATTAATTGAAAAATTCTATCAAAATATCGTTACTAATATTGACAGCAAGTTTATTTTTAATTATATCAAGTTGTACTAATCCCTTTGCACCCAAGCTGGCTGATGGTAATCACAAGATTATTTCCGACCAAAAAACTATTGATGGTCTTTTTGAGAATTTTAGGTATTCATATATTTTTAAAGATACACTTGTTTATGGTCATCTGCTTGCAGATAATTTTACTTTTACATATCACAATTACGAGAAAAATATTGATATCTCTTGGGGTAGAACCGAGGATATGATTTCTACTTCCGGACTATTTAATGCCGCACAGTCCCTTAATTTGATATGGAATCAAGTTGTTGTTTCTATGGGGGATTCCACCCGATTAAATATCACTCGTGGTTTTACATTTAATATTACTTTTGATGACAGCTATTCTGAAGAAATAGTCGGTAGGGTTAACCTAACACTTGTGAGGGCGCATCAGGATAGTGTGTGGTTAATTGAGAAATGGATTGATGAATCTAAATTTTAATTATCAATTAGAATAATTTCCACACGGCGGTTTTTCTCATCTGTCTCGGACACCGGCTCGGATTCTCCTTTGTACAAAACAATCACATTACCGGACTTAAAACCGTATTTCAATAATGCCGCTTTGACTGACTCAGCTCGTTTTCGGGAAAGTTCAAAATTATACTCTTCACTTCCTTTTGTGTCTGTGTGTCCGATTACATAGACTTGTTCTTCGTCCGGTTCGATTATCTTTTCCATTGCTTGTTCTATCTGCTTGCGTGCCTTTGTATTAAGATGTTCGTCATTATAATTAAAATATATTTTGCCTATTACAATTTTATCTTTCTGTGTTTTAGATAGAGAAGCATTATAATAGACAAATTTAGGTGCTATTAGATTACGTGAATTTACGGCAAAACCGAATTCGTCAAATCCTTTTTTTCGGACAATTATTGGAGAGAAAACATCATTGGGAAGGAGACAATAAAACTTGTTACCAAAGCGTGGCTTATAATGTTCTTTATGATTATTCTTATCATTTGATACTTCAATGTCCACATTATCGAAATTGCTCAAAATCATATTACGAGCTGTTACGTTGCCGGCTACAATAATATATGGCTCCGGTTGCAAATCAAGCGGCAAACAAACAAAATACATTCCCTCTCGCATTGTTTGTTTATCCCAAGATGTAACGATTGCCGAATCGCCCAAGGCAGTTAGGCAGATGCCATTATCATCTTTCTCCGTATTTATTGGAGTACCGAGATTAACCGGTTCCGTCCAATTCTGCCAAGTGTCGTCAAGTCGTCGAGTCATATATAAATCTTTTCCGCCGAAACCTTTTCTACCATTCGTTGAAAAATATAATGTTTTGTTGTCATAAGCCAGAAAAGGCGATGATTCCGTCTGCTTTGTATTAATGGTTTTACCGAGATTTCTCGGTTCTGAAAAAACGTAGCTATCACCTTTGCGGAACGATACGTATATATCCAGTTTGCCGCGACTGTCTTTGCGTTTAAGGGCAAGCAATAACGTCTGTCTATCTCCCGATAAATATGCAAAGAAGTTATGAGCAGTATTATAGTAATTGTCAATTTTAATAGAAATAAAATTATCAAACTCATTTCCGTCAATTTCTGCAAGAGAATAGTTGTTTTCAGATTGTTTTGTTCCGTAAATAAGTGCTGTGCCGTCCGGTGTAATTGAAAAAAGGACATTACTTTCTTTTGTATTATATTTCTTCCCAAGATTCTTTGGTTTGGTGAATGATGTTTCGGAAGAATATTCGGAATACCAAATATCATCTAAGTCATTTGTCCCGCCGATATTTTCGTGATGTAATTTGCGGTCGAAAAATAATAATTTGCCATCAACAGTAAGCACAGGAAGTATTGCAGGCTGAAAAGCATTTATACTTTCAGGTAATCTGGTCTTGCATATTTGTTTGTCATTCCGGGAATATAATGCTTGCGCAGAAAGAACACCCGAGAGTATGGTGATGAATATTAATAATTTTGTTTTCATATTTTTTCTAATTGATAACATACAAAACAAAGAAACGCAATAGTTCGTAAAAGATTTTTTAAGCATTATTATAACAGATTATAAAGAAAATAATGAATATTTTTCTTTAACGGCAGAACTTGTCGTTTTGTTTATTATCTTGGCTTTGTATATTTTGTAATATTTGAAAATAATGAAGCGGGAATAATGTCGCAGTTACTCTATAATAATGTTTTTGAAGGTAATAATTTGCCGTCAACGATTGATGAAGCTGTTACTACCGGTATCAATAGCGATAGTTTACAGAATTATTTTTTTGTCGTACCCACCGGCAAAATTGTTAAGCATTTGGAACGTAGAATATTATTTGAATATTATGAACGAACGGGAAAGCCGCTTCCTAAGTTGAATGTTTTTACTTTGCAGGATTTTGCTAAGTACTGTTTTAAAAAATTATTCAATGCTAAAGATTATCATATTGTATCGGAAGCATATCGGCTCGCTCTTTTTGAGGAAGCGGTAAGTAGGGCAAATCTCGAATTCTTCAAAGGTAAAAACGAAAAAATTTCTTATGCTCTGTTAGAACGTCTTTCAGAGCTAATAAACGGCTTGAAAGAAGACGGTATTACCGAAAAGGAAATTGCCGCCAATCTAAATGCAAGTAACAAGCAAGGAAATGTTTTAGCTGTTGATGTATCAAGATTGAGTGATATTTATAATTTATATATGGAATATCAAGATATTTTAGGCGATAAATATCTTGATGATACAGAACTGCTAATAAAAACTACCGGAAGTCTTTCGACACGAAATTTCGATTTTTCGCAAATTGTTAGTGATGTAGATTTAATTATTTTTGAGGGTTTTTCAGAATTTAAAAAACCCGAACTTGACTTCATTACTGTTTTTTCGCACTGTACGGTTCCGTTGCTAATTAATATTGATTACGATGATATTCAAGGTCCGCTATATACAATTCTCGAAGATTCGATTAAAAAATTAATTGATGCGGGATTTGCAGTAAAGAACCATAATGTTCAACATTCAGGGAAATTGCTCAATCATTTAAAACATAATTTATTCGGATATAGTTTTAATAAATTGAACGATTTCTCACCGCTAATTAAAATCATCGAATCGCCAAGTCGTATTGAGGAAGTTATTCTAATTGCCCGTTTGGTTAAATTTTTAATATTGAAAAAAGACATTCAACCTTCCGAGATATGTATTGCATTACGCCAACCCGAGAAATATTCTCCACTATTCAGGGAAGTTTTTTATACCCATAAGATACCGGCAAATGTTATGGAACGTTTTGAGTTGGCAAGCTCACCTGTCATTACCGGAATTATATCTGCTTTAAATATTACAATAAACGGATTCCGGCGCGATGACTTAATTAAATTTTTAAAAAATCCGTTTCTTAGTGTTGTTGCTGATGATAGTATTGATGTTGATAATATTATTTCATTAACTATTGATTTGCGTATTACCGGCGGAATGAAGCGTGGCGGTATTGATGGTATTATTAACATTCTTAATAGAACGCTTGATTATTATTATGAGAAGGTAAAATTTCTTGTGGATACTCCCGACACCGAACCATACGAAATAATTACTGCAAAAGAATTTGTAAAGAATACGCAAAAATGTATTAGGGATTTATCCAAAATTCGAGACACATTACTTCTGCCCTCAAAAAAATTATCACCTGCTCAATTTAGAGATTATATATTCCAAAATTTAGTAATGAATTTGAATGTTGTGGAGAACATCAAAAAACATTTAATCATAGCTAAACAAAGAGATAATACTAAATCCGATATTGAAAAGAACAATATTATTGAAGAGGTCGAAAAGAATTCTAAAGCATTGAATAAATTATACGATTTGTTAAATGAAATGGTCTATGTTCTCAGTGATAGATTTCCCAAGCGAGAGTTTACTCTCAACGAATTAATGGAAAGATTAAAAATAGCTATTTATGGTTCAAAATACCAGATTGCAGAAAAAATCGGGTATGGTGTTACGGTTACTACAATTGAACAGACGAGACAAATTCCATATAAAGTAATGGTGCTTGCCGGTGCAATTGACGGAGAATTTCCGACACCTTATAGTCCTGAAACATTTCTTGGTATGAAACTTGAAAGTAGCGAAATAAGGCATATTCTATCCGAGCGAATGCAGTTTTTTCAATTTATGACAAATGCTCCCGAAATGCTTGAAACCGGTGAGAAACAAATATATATTTCTTATCCTAAATTTACGGAAGAGCGCGAGTTAGTGCGTTCACCTTTTGTTGATGCCCTATTAAAGATTACATCTTTGGAAGAAGATAAATGTATTATTGATTATTCTATTGTTAAATCCGCTATAATTAATAATTACTTTGACCGACAGGTAAGTAGTTTGATAGATGAACATAGATGGCTGTTTTCAGTTGCTTCGAATATTGATGTTCAGACTAGCTATGCCGGAGCAATTGCCGGTAATGGGAAACTTGAAAATAAGACATTCGATAGTATCTCAATTAGAGTTAAGAAGAATATTCAGGCATATTTGAAATTCATAGAGAATGAGAATACTTCTTCTATACGTATTGACAAATCTTCTTTACCGGAGGAGGTGAAACAGAAGTTTGAATCCTTAGCCCAAAAACCATTTTCAGTTACCGAATTAGAGAATTATGCTAAATGTCCTTATTTCTATTTCCTGAAAAATCTTTTGAGATTGGAGACAAAGGAAGAATTGGAATTGGGTATGACAGCTCTTGAAATCGGTAATATTTTACATAAAATTGTTTATGAATTTTTCCAAACTCTTTCTTCGTCTGAATTGGAAAGGAATTCGACAAATAGGTTTGATTTGGGAATTAATAATCGGCTTCCCGCATTAGTTCCGATTTCGCTTGCTCCGTCATTGAAAACCGATTATTTGGAATTGTTGCAATCTATTACAAATAGCCTGTTAGATGATATTGCATTTGACTACCCTTTGTTCAATATTGACCGTGAGGTAATTCTGGGGAATGAACGCCAGTCCGGTATTATTGAGATTTGGTTGCGTAATGAACTGAAACGTCAAGCTGACGGTTGGGATACTGCACCCGTTTTGTTCGAGTTTGGCTTCGGAATGGAAACATTAAATGCCTTCAACGTTCCTGTTGTTGATTTCGGAGGTTTGAAACTACGAGGGAAAATAGACCGTGTTGAAAAAATACACAATGCAAATGAATTTATTATTGCCGATTATAAGCTCTCAACAAAAATTATAGCTTCTAATAAACTTGTTGATAATGGGAAAATATTCCAAATGCCTCTTTATATGCTTGCTATGGAAAAGATTGTTGCAGATGAATACGGTTTGTCCGAATGGAAAGCCGGCGGTGCGGTTTATTATTTTTTCAAAACGAAATTCAATGAAGACAAACAGTATATTGAGGAATATAAACAATTGCTTGTGCCACAGGATTCTGCTGTTAGTAAGTTTATTGGCAAAGATAAATCCAAGCCATCTATCAAGAATGAGGAACAGCTTCGATTATATCTTGATAACAATCTAAATGCCGCAAGAACAATTGTCGATAAAATTGCTAATGGCATCTTTGATATAAAGCCGGATAAAACTGCCTGTACGTATTGCAAATTTAATTCAATTTGTAGATTTACATCTTGATATAATACTTGCCGGGCAATTGTCGGATAAGACCTTGAAATTCCATTTCGAGTAATTTGACGATGAGTGTGGAAATTTCCATATCGGCTTGTTGAGCAATATCATCAATTTGTTTTGGCTCGTGATTAATTAATTCTATTAGCATTCGTTCTTGTTTGCCGAGTTTTTCAAACTGCTCTTTTTTAAACATTGAGATATTGTTTTCATTGGCTATGCCGAGTTCCGAAAGTATATATTCCGGTGATAAGGCAGGTATTGCAAGATTCTTCGCAAATAGTCTATTCGTTCCTTTTGATTTGTCGGAAAATATATTGCCGGGAAGTGCAAACACCTCGCGTTCTTGGTCGAATGCGAATTTTGCCGTAATTAATGAGCCGCCTTTTTCGGCACTTTCGATAACTAATGTGGCGCGCGAAATACCGCTTATTATTCTATTACGTTGCGGAAAAAATGCCGGAAGTGCTTTTGTGCCACAGGGATATTCAGATATTATTGCACCGCCGACTTCGATTATACGTTCGGCATTTTTATTTGATATAATCGGATTGATACGGTCAATACCTGATGCGATAACCGCATAGGTTATACCTTTATTTTTTATTGTCTCCAAATGTGATTTAGTATCAATACCGTTTGCTAATCCACTGACAATAATTATGCCTTCGCGAACAAATGCTTCGACAAATTTTTCGGTTGCAAGCATACCGTAGGTTGAGGCTTTTCGAGTGCCAACGATAGATATAGCCTCGGTGTTAGCATCTTGCAAACTGCCTCGAACATATAGTACAAGCGGCGGATAATGTATCTCTTTTAGCAAAGCCGGGTAATTGTCGTCCCATACACTTGTAATGAAAACATTATTCCTCTCGCATAATTCAAGTTGGCTATCAACCTTTTCATAAATATTGTCGGCATCTTTAACAAATAGTGTGTCAGGTTTGATTTTTTTTATTATCGGGCTATTGCCAATAAGAAAATCGGTGAACGAATCGTAAGAGTCCACAATGTTTTTTACTTCACGTGAATTAACTCGCCGTGAATACAACAGGGCGAGAATATCTTTTATGTTCCAATTTTTTATCATAAGTATAGAGCAAAAATAAGAATATGCACCGACTTTCCCAAAGCAGAGGAAGAAGTAATAATTCAACAAAATGTATATTAAATAATACAAATAATTTGATAATAGCAGGTATGCAACACTTTGGTTACAGAATAGTGATTATATTTGCGGGGGGGGGGGGATTTATTATGTTAATATTGTAATTATTAAAAAACTTTATTTTAAAAAATCAAATATTTCAATTATTCCTGTGAGGAATAATCATAATTATTTTCTAAATTTATAAGGTAGGTGTTATGAACAAATTTATTAAAAAAACGGGACTAGCGGTTCTGTATCCCTTAGAAGAAACTATCCCCGTTAGTCCCCCGAAAATAGCATCTGCTAATTTCAACTTTTAAATATACAAAATTAGTAGCTTATTGGCAAATTTATTACTTTTTAAAAAATTATATTAGGAGCTTTACTATGAAAAAGCTATTGATATTCCTTGTTATTGTTTTTCTTTCACTTTCATTTGTAAAAACAAAAGCTGACTGTCCACCAGGATATACACAGCATACTCTTGCTACTGTTTATAGCTATAGTACACCAGAAACTGAATATACTTGTCATGTCATGATTGTTTATTGTTGTAAATGGGACAATAATTTAAAAAAAATTGTAATTGAGGTCGACTTTATATTTACCACGTATAGTTACCATTGCCTTGCTCTAATACCAGATGAAAATCATTTTTCAGCATGGCTTCATAATGCAATTGCAAGTGATGCAAAAAACTTCTGTTCACCACCTTATCCACCATGTGATGACAATAATAATCCATACTATATTGCAGAAATAAATATTGCAGGCTGTTGGTATTACAAGAATTGGCAACCTTATTATCCTGATGATGTTTATGGTTTATGGAGATTCCCATGTAAAAATTCAAACTATAAATGTCGTTCAATTTGGAAAATATGTATGGATTATAATGTAACGCCCCCTGAACCTAGAAAAATACTTATTTCCAAAACACCGGTATCGGATGATCATTATTGTCATCATCCAGTGCCACAAATGCCACCACCTGGTAAAACTTGGGACGAATATTGGGAAACAGATTGTTTTTCGACTGAATGTAATTAATAAATAAATATCCAAGGAGAAAACAAAATGAAAAAACTTGTCTTATCATTCTTTCTATTATCTATTTTGTCACTGGTTTTGACGGCTAAGAGCGATATATTCAAACAACTGGAATTGAAACGTGTTCGTTCCGATTTATTTTCGATTACTTCCAATGATAGATGTGTCTTCGTAGGTGGTAACGGTGGTGTGATACTCCGCTCTACCGATATGGGTATTAACTGGGAACAAATTCAAATTGACGACAAGTATTCAGTAATGGATTTACTAAACTATGGATACGATTATGGCGTTTTGGATAAGAATTATATAATAAAATCTTATGATAAAGGAAAAACATGGGAAATGCACGATATTGGCAACTATTCTTTTCACCGAATATTACCCTACAATAATTTGCTTTATTGTCTCGGAGAGAAAAAGATTGTTGTATCTAATCTTGCTATGGAAAAAATAAAAGAATATGATATAGTAATTGGAAAAATTAACGGTAATCCAAGCAATAATATTGGTGACCAATATAATTTCGAGATAGTTAATGATAAGATTTATTATGTATCAGACACAACAGAACTAACTGAAATAGACTTAAAGAATGATAAGACAAGAAAAATTGATTTAACAAAATATGGAAAAATAAATAAGAATAATAATAGAGTTCCTTCAAATTTGTTTAAAATAGGACACACCCTATATTTTTCTCTACATACTAATCTGTATTCCTTTGAAAACAATAAAGTTCAATTAATTTTTAAAGGATTGAGCAGAGGAGTCTGGGCGACAAAGAATAATGAAATATTCAATTTGAGCAGAATATATTTGTCTTCCTATAACAGAGATTCAATATCATTTATTAAAGTCTTACCAAATAATAACTCTCAAAAAATTAACGATGGCATTAATGATAGATATATTTCCAATACTATTTTCGCGAAAATTAAATTTTTAACCAATAAAATAATAATAGCTGTTGGTAAAGATAAATTAATATATATGTCATTCGACAGTGGGAAAACTTGGGTATTAAAATCACATTTGGACTTGCGTTGGGCAAGCCGGATTTATAGAATAGATGATAAACATGCCTATTTTGTAGGTCAATATGCAAAATTTGTTCATACAACTGACGAAGGAACAACTTGGTTGCCTCAGAAGAATTATTATAATATTTTTACAAAAGAAATACGCTTTTCTGATACAAAAAATTGGGGTACGGAATTATTTATGAATAATAAATTTGGGCTTGCTTATTATCATACAGAGGTAGAAAATGATACGAATTTCGTATATACTAATGATGGTGGTGAAACTGTAATTCTAAAAAACTCTAATAATGGTATAGGTTATGGTTGCCCATCTATTCAATTTAAAAAATATAGTTTATTCAAAAACAAGAATAAATTGCTTTTTAGTTTTAATGGTTATTTGGATTTTAATGCTACCCCCTGGCCATTTTCATTTATTTATGAATTTGATAAAAAAATGGAAAGAAAACGTCGTTATTTTCTTGATTCGGCACATTTTGTGTGCATTGGAACATTCTTTGACAACAATCTCTATGCTTTGATTTTGAAATATAGTAATCCCGAAAATATTAGTAATAGACAGTGGAAATATAATTTAAAATTAGCACTAATTCAATCATTAGATACAGGAAAATCTTGGACTACACTGAGAGAGTTTGATTTTTTCAAAAGAAAAATTATTTATAACAATATACAGTTATTATACACTTCTAAAACTGATAAAGAAATCTTTTTTCATTATTTAGATAATAATGGAAATGCAACGGTTTATATGATTGATATTGTAGAAAAAAAATTACATAAAATAGTAAAGTATCCGGAAAACTATATACCCGGTAGCTATGGTATTCAGAAAATAGCTAATAAATACTATTTTAGAGCAATTAGATTTCATAATAAACCAAGATGGATTGAATCTAAACTATATATGAATGACGATATTGTCAATCAACCGTCCAATTGGCATCTTGTTTCACCAACTAGATATACACAATTGAGTATTATTGCAAGTACAGACAGTTTGTTTTATATTCGTGCCTATGATTCTTTGTTCAAAAGACCTGTTATGTGGTTTGCAAAATTGAAAAAAATATCAGGAATAGATGAAAATATTGAAACGAAAGGAACAATGTATATCGGTGAACCTGTCCCAAATCCCGCATCAAATTTAGTAAGTTTAAACGTTTCCTTTGATTTGAACTATAAAATTGAGCAAGCTGATATTAATGTTTATGATGTGCTGGGTAACCATATTTCAAGTAAAGAACAGTTTAATATTCAAAGAAGGAATAATCACTCAATAAGTGTTATATGGAATACTGCGGCAATCCCTCCAGGTGTATATTTTCTCAGCGTTCGTTTAGGTGGCGAGACAATAACTAAGTCTTTGGTTATTTATCGTTAGTGTGTATTCCTACAGGGC
>CAZOOR010000025.1:0-33730 GCA_964581505.1 uncultured Hyphomicrobiales bacterium | reverse complement strand
TGAGCGAACACTCGTTTGCAATATAATGGAATTGAGATGTGGCGACAAGAAAACGTTTTTTAAATTATTTTTGAATGAAACAGCCGACACACAACAGCCCGGCGTGGGGGTGAACAGCCGTAACAAAAACCGCACCCTGAAGGATGGGATTAATTTATTTTACTGTTTGCTCATCGTCCTGTGTGAGAGAGCAGGGGAGAGGGTTGCGGCTGTTTGGCTTTCTGATACTTGGATAGGGCTACTTGTCGCCCAATTCATAATAGCAATTGTTGTGTAGTGTATTCAATAATTCATTCAAAGTCTTTTCTCTTATCTCTTTATTTTTTAATTCACATTGCCAAATTATAATTACTCTCCAATCTTGTTTTTCCAATTCAGTTTTATTTCTTTTATCTCTTTCAATATTCCTTTTAATTTTATTTTCCCAAAATTCTTTTCTCGTGTCGGGTAATTTACCTGCCGGACAATTATGTCCGTGCCAAAAGCATCCGTGTACGAAAATTACAGTTTTATATTTGGGTAATACTATATCTGGCTTGCCCGGATAACGTTTATCGTTTTTTCTGTAACGGAAACTGTTTGCAAATAAAAACTTTCTAACCGCAATTTCGGGTTTCGTTTCTTTACCAGAAATTTGGGACATTATTTCGGAACGTTTTTGTTTTGAGAAGATATCTGGCATAACTATCATCTAATTATTGGCAAACCCAATCTTGCAGTATAAGCGGACATTTTTTGTAAAATATCTGCAAATAGTTTATCTTTTACTCTGAATAGCAATTTGTATCTTTTTTCATTTTTTAGTTTGTCTTCTTTAACGAAGCCCAAAACCGCAAAATTAAAAATAACTATTTTGACTGTATTGTTTATTTTTACTGGCCAAAATTCACTATAAAACTTTTCGCTTTTATATGTGTCTATTGTTTTTAAATCTTTGGACAGTTCAATAATAAATCCCGATAACGCTCTTGGGTATTTGGTTTTATTATTTGAAAAATCACAAGGTGGTGTCATTTCAATAATAACAGGTATTGCATTTTCCGGTAAATCGTGATATTTTAAATTTGAACTAATATCTTTTATTTCGTAAACATTTCCAGGAACTATTTTATCTTGTTTGATATTGACTTCATCAATTAAAAGTTTGGAATTTAATGCTGAAAATAAATTTATAATTTCTTCTTTTGAGGTATTAAGTATTTCATCTTTTTTTTCTTTTTTTGTAAAATCATCACATATTGACCATTTTATTTTAGCATCCTCTTCTTTGGAGATTTTCTTTAACATTAAATCTTTTTTAGCATCTGTTAATTTGTTTTTAATAAACCAACCTTTGTCTTCGGAAGATAAAATAAAAATATACTCGTTTTTATTTAATTTTAATTTGTTAGTTTCAGATATACTATTTATCTCCGAAATCAACAAATCGTTAAAGGCTTTTATGGCATCAACACTTAAAGGATAAGCATCGTCTATTTTGTCGAAAGGAATACCGGTATAATTCTGTGCCATTTTAAAAAGTAAAAATTCCAAATTTTTATCTTGTTTTTGATAATCTGGGATCAATTCAAATATTGAAGTTATTGCTTTATCTTTTCCTTTCTGTATTAAGTTGCTCCAATTAATGAAAAAATTTGCAGCTGTATTTTTTTGTAATCTGGTTTCCAAGTCAATCAATATATTATCAAATCCGTCTCTCAAATATTTTGACTTATCCATTTGAATAACAAATAGCGGTAATTGATAATCATTGACATCTTTTTGTATTTTTTCTTTAAATTCAGCAATATGCCTCTCGTGCTTTGTCCACATTACGATTCCATAATTTCCGAAATCTCTGGCAATTATTTTTCTTAACAAAGGCCTTATTATTACCGAAATATTTTCTATTGTTTGTTTGGTTTCATCAATCCTTAAATCCAAAAACACCAATTTTCTATTTTTAAAAGGTTTGGAAATTTGGTCAATTTCCTGCTTTTCCTTAGGTGGATTATAACATGTAACCCAGATATCTTTTTTTACTAAAATATTCTTTAAATCTTTTATTTCTTCTTCGTTATCATCAATAATCAAAACACTATCGATAAATTCCTCTATCATAACAGCTTCCTTTTTATTTTTCTTTTCGAAAACAAAGAGCGACAATAGCTTTCGTTGCACCGTGTTCCAAAATTTTTTCAGGTAATTCAATATCATTCGCATCCAAAAATAACAATCGTCCTTTCATTGCTTTCATCATTTCATTGGCAATATGTAAACCAAGACCTGAACCGATTGCATTAGGTTTTCCAGTTATAAACGGTTGGATAGCAATTTCAGGTGGTATTTTGAAACCGGAGCCGTTATCTGAAACCACAATGGAATTGTAATCTTTGATTTGGTCGGTTATAAAAGCCGAAATAGTTCTGTTTTTCGTTCGAGAATACGAAAGCCAAAACAATGAATTATCCAATAAATTGGTCAAAACGGAAACGGCCTCGCTTTTTGCATAAAATCCTGTTAAATAATTGCTACCATTGGAAATAACATTCACATTATGGTCATTGAATCGATATTCGTAGTTATCAAAAGCCAGTCTGACAATATCGAATAGTTTGCCTTTTTTTACCGATGAATTTTTAATCATTACAGAATATCCGCGAATAATTTTTTCCAATTGCAAGGTTATATCGATTACTTTTTCAAATTGTCGATGGTTTATCGAGCTGACCAAACCGGCTGTCAATTTTTCCATTTCGTGTATAACGACAGCCAGATTCAATCCGGCATTTGCACTCCTGATCAAAACCGATTTCACTTCCTTGTACTGGTCGTTAATTCTAATAAGATATTTAAGAATTTCATCTTTTGTTTCTTTTTCACGAACTTTTGCTTCAACAATTTCCATTACTTCGGTCAAATCCGACAACACTGGTTCTATCGTCTTATGTCTTTTATAAAGTATCGTCAGTTTTTCTTTATCGATGTTTCTTTCGGCAACTATTAAATCCAAAGCAAACGATACGGCATCTTTGAAAACCTGATATGCTTCGTTTTCGACAAAACCTTCTCTGTTGGTTTTTTCTTTCAAATCACTACTTTTGCTTCTATCCTTTAGTTTTACGGCGCCTATTACAATATTATTACTTATGTTCCCGCCTACTCTATGAACTCTCTTTAAGTCTATTCCAAGCCAATCGTTTCCTTTTTCACCGTAATCGTAAACTCTTACTCCGTCCCGGTAAACTCTGATGCCCCCGTTTTCTATCAAATAATCTCGTAAGGATTTTTTTTCCATATTGACATAATTTAATATTTGGGAATCGTTATCGAAAATAGCTACTTCAAATTCTATGGAGCCAATATTATAATTCTCCAAACTATAATTCTCTACATACCTCTCTTTTCTTCTTGAAAGTAATAATTGATAGTCATCAAAATTCTTTTCTGTTTTTATACGACCATCTGATATTCTTGTTAAAGTGCTCCAAGGTATGAATTCGTATTTGAATTCCGTAATTCTACCGTTTTTAATTTTACATTTCGCGAAATATAGTGCGCTCTTCTTAATATCTTCAAAATCCGGTAAATCATCAAATATGTTTGTATTACTTTCAACAATTACTTTAAAATCGTCGTTTGTGTTATCAAACGGACTATTCAGCGAATTTATCGAACGGTAAACTTCTCTTAATTGTCTTCTGTCCCAATTCGTTTTGAGACTGGTAATAATTATCTTTGTTCCCGTGGAGTTTTTTAAATATTTCGGCTTTTCATTTTCCGATATTTCTATTTTAAAATCCTCAATTTCTTTTATTGTTTCCAGTTTTGTCCAATCAATGAATAATTCGACTTCTTTCGAGTTGTCTCTTTTACTAATCAGTTTGATTTTTTTGCCCAATTTATGAATGCCCAAACGACCGATACCTTTTTCTCCTAACGGAACTCTTTCGCAAACGGATTGCTTGGACGCATCTTTTTTATTATCGGTTCCGACTACAAGCCAGATATTATTTATAATCTTCAAGTCCATCCCGTAGCCGTCATCTTCAATTATAATTTCATTGAGATTATCGTCCTTGAAATTTAATTCAACGGTACAAATGGATGCACATGCATCATAAGAGTTCTTAACCAATTCCAATATTGCAATGCTTTCGTTTCTAATTAAGTCTTCCCCCAAATGAGCCAAAACTCGCGGTGATATCTTAAAATTACTTTTCATTTTTAACCGCCTTTTTTATTGCTTCCCCGATTCTTTTTGCAAATTCAGGTGGAACAGCATTACCGATTATTTTTGCTGCTATTTGCATACTAGTCTGGCTTTCATCGTTATTAATAAATATATAGTCAAAAGGAAAAGTTTGTAGTAAAGCCCCTTCTCTTATTGAAATTGCCCTGTTTTCTTCAGGATGTCCGAAACGTCCGTTAGATAAGCTAAAAAATTTTGTAGTAATAGTGGGTGCGGGTTTATCCCATGACATACGTCCGTAACTATCTCTAAATCCTTTTCCTTTAAATTTTTTTCTTTTTTTTGCAGGAGGTTTACCGGGTAAGCTTTTCATTATGGCTTTCAAATTTTCATCACTTAAAGAAGCGCAACTATGAAACCTAATATTATTCTTCTCTTTATATCCTGCTTTGATTTCCATTAACCTATTATTTCCACCAATGAAATCTCTAACTGTTGGACAATAATTGGATTTCTCAGGTTTAATTTTACTTTTTACGATTCTCGAAGCAATTAAAGAAAATCTTTTTCTTGTTTGTGGTACTCCGTATTCGTTTAGTTTATATATTTGATAGTGTACCGTATATCCCCATTTCTCCAAATCATCAACAAATTCTTTAAGACCACTTTCTTCCGCTTTTCTTTCCAATCCGGGAACATTTTCAATTACTACAAATCCGGGTTTAAAATATTTTACAAAACGATGGAATTCTTTTAATAAATCTTTTGATTTTTCCGCCTTCTTTTTATCCGTTCTAATAATAGACCAATATTGACAAGGACTACAACCGATAAAAATCATGTTATCATCATTTCGCTTGATATTTAAATCTTGTTCCAAGTCGGTCGGATGATATTCAAAAATATCTTTTAGTAAAAATACACATCCCGGATTATTTTTCTCGTATGTAGCTTTTACAGTAGGGTCATTGTCAATTCCGGCAATGACTTCAATTCCTGCTTGTCGCATACCATAAGTCATGCCACCACCGGAACAGAAAAAATCTGTTGCTTTTAGTTTATGTACTTTTCTTTTCATACAGTAAAAAATAATCCTATTTCTTGCATTTATAAATTTTACCTATAAAGTTTTATATTTCCATTACTCCAATCACCCATACAATCGCAATATAACAAATTTTACCCATATTATTAATATGTAGATGCTTTTAACTAATTGCGTGAATAGCCACTAGCACACAAGAAAAATATAATTTATAGGGAAATTGTGAAAAATTAGTTCATCGGAATTAAACTATTTCTTTGATATTATTGTCTAACTTTTTTATTCTTTGTGCGTATAATATGTTTTAGATATAATTTATGGTGTCGGTTGATGAAAAAAATGTTTCTTGTTTTGCTCCTTATCTTTATTTCAAGCGATTTATTACTATCGGAAAATATAAAAATAGTAGGTATGGCAATTGATGCTAAAACGTCAATGCCTCTTATTAGTGCTTCCGTTCAGTTGCTTGCACCCGATAGTACACCTAAATATCATGCTTTTACGGAAGCAAGCGGTAGGTTTTTCCTCAATAATGTAAAACGTGGTAAATATATTCTAAAAATATCTTATGTAGGCTATCATAATTATTACAAAAATTTGAAAATTACAGCTGCTAATGATATAGTTAAATTGCGTCAATTGAGAATCCGGCGACAAGATGTACAAATGGGTGAGGTAGAGGTAAATGCTCAGTCCGTTATTGGTGAACAGCACGGCGACACAACGCAATTCAATGCAAGTAGTTTCAAAACCGCCAAAGATGCCACAGTCGAAGAATTAATTCGCAAGATGCCCGGTATTGAAGTAGAACCCGATGGCAAAGTGAAGGCACATGGCGAAGAAGTCGAAAAGGTTTTCGTTGATGGCAAGAAGTTTTTCGGAAACGACCCATCAATTGCCCTAAAAAACTTGCCGGCAAATATTGTTGATAAAGTTCAGGTCTATGACAAGGCAAGCGACCAATCGGAATTTACCGGCTTTGATGACGGGGACCGCTCCAAAGCCTTGAATATAATTACTAAAATAAACCGGCGGCACGGAGAGTTCGGCAAGTTCTCGGCAGGCGGCGGCTATGACAAGAAATATCAACTAAATGCAAATTATAATATTTTTGCCGGTCCTCGGAGGATTTCCATTTTGGGAATGTCCAACAATGTCAATCAGCAGAATTTTTCAATAATTGATATATTGGATATGCTCGGTAGCCGCCGCGGGCGAATGCTAAGACGCTTTGTTTCCGGTGGTGCCTCCGCCGCTATGGGTAGTAGGATAAATTTTGCCGTAAATCGTAGCGGTGCGGGTGCTTTCTACGGTGGACAGCAAGATGGGGTGTCCACTACTCACTCAATAGGGACAAATTACTCAGATGTATTATCTGACAATCTCGAATTGACAGCCAGCTACTTCCTCAATTATTATGACAATGATAATATTCAGCAGACTAATCGCGACTATCTTTTTACAAAGGACTCTACAAAATATTACAACGAGAATTCACGCTCCAATACTATAAATGCAAATCATAGATTTAATTTACGACTTGATTGGGATTTGGATACAAATACTTCGATTATGTGGAGACCCTATGCTACTGTGCAAACCAATAATAATTTTAGCGATGCTCTTTCGCAAACGGAACTGATTTCGGGTGCCACCTCCAATTCCTCATTTAGTAAATATAATTCAAAATATTCGGGTTATAATTTGACAAGTAATTTATTGTTCAAACATAGATTTGGTGTAATCGGCAGAACTTTATCTCTAAATTTTAAAAACGGCATTTCCAATAGAGACGGTGCTTACGATTTGTTTAATAAAAATCTGTACCAAAGGAAAGGGATAGAAGATAGAGATACTATCGAACAAACGAGCCGCTCGCCTCAGGACGGTTCAGATTTGCGTGCTACTATTGCATATACTGAGCCGCTACACAAGAACGGGCAGATGATGCTTTCGTACACGAATTCTATTAAGAGGAATACGTTTGACCAACAAACGTATAATTTCAATGCTCTTAGCGATAATTACGATATACTTGATTCATTGACATCTAATATTTTTGATAATGATTATCTCTATCAAAAAGCGGGTGTAGCATATCGCTATAAAACGCGAAAACTATATCTTTCGGGTGGAGTAGATTATCAAATAGCGGCACTACAGAATAATCAGACATTCCCCCGCATTGAGGAGCTTAATTATAAATTTTATAATTTCCTGCCTTCTCTGACTATTCGATACGGGGCAAATAAGATGAATAGTTATTACCTGAGATTTAGAACAGGGACTAGCCAACCTTCAATTTCACAGCTTCAAAATGTAATAGATAATAGCAACCCATTGGAGGTTTCCACAGGCAATCCACAACTGCGACAGCAATTAACCAATTCACTTCATTTTCGATATAGTAAGTTCAGTCGCGACTTTTCTAAAGTGTTCATTGCATTTCTATCGTTAAGAAGTGCGCAGAATTATATAGGTACTTCATCATTCTTGGCTAGAAAAGATACGATGATAACAAATTCGTTAATGCTACCGGCGGGGGCGCAGTTTACCGAACCCGTAAATTTGGACGGCTACCGAAATATTTTTGCAATGCTTAATTACGGATTTCCTCTTGGCTTCATTCACTCGAAATTCAATATCCACTTAGTAAGCAGATATACGCGCAGACCCGGTTTGGTTAATGGTATGCTGAATTATTCCAATTCCTATAATTACGATATTATGCTAATGCTCACAAGCAATGTTAGCGAAAATCTTGATTTCAATTTAACCTCGAAAATAGATTACAACAATACGGTTAATACTATACGAAAAAACAATAATATGAGTTATTTCAGCCTAATGAATATAGCCAATTTCAAATGGGTATTTTGGAAAGGCTTTTTTCTTCAAGGTGATGTAAGAAATATTATTAATGGTGGCGCATATCAACCTGCAAATGGGAACTATACTTTGCTGAATTGTAGTATAGGTAAAAAATTCTTTGATGATGACGCAGGCGAATTGAAACTTTATGTTTTTGATATTTTGAATATGAACAAGGGTATTTCTACAAATATTACGGATTTCTATTCCGAGAATGTTTACAACACAGTATTGGAGCGATATATAATGCTGACATTTACATATCATATTAGGAATTTCGGTAGCGGTGGAATGAGAATGTTTTAATATTTGCATATATAAGTGTTAAATTATTTATGAATGACAAAAACATAGTTCTTCCATTTGCCTGAGATTACCGAATCAATTGGCTGGTAGTCGAAATATCCTTTAGACGTAATATTAGAACCACAATGATTGTGGGGTTCTTCAGCAAACCATCTTTTATTAATATATTGCGGATTATTTGCAATAAAATATTGAACTTTATATTGCTTTAATAATGTATTTAAATCTAATACTTTTAAATTTTCCAAAAATGTTTTATCCATCATCAAGCCTTCTGTTTGAATTACCGGACTTTGAAGTAAATATCCGGCAAGCCCAGCCCTATCACCCATAGCATATATTCCCTTGTGTGTTTCTTCAAATTTTGAAATTTCAACAGCACTAGTATAAAACTCATAATCACTTGGTTTCTTTGTCGCCACAAATAGAGTACAATAGAGAATAATTAATACGAGAAATAATCCATTAGAACAATTAATTAATTTTAGCAATATCTTATTTACGGGGAATATTATAAATATATGTAATAAGACAGGTATAAAAATATAGAAATACCAAGGCCATAAGCCCCAACCACTAAATGCAGAAATATTTATAATAAATACAATTGGAAAAAGAAAAGATACAAGTGATATGAATTTAATTTTTTTGTCAAGTGTATGATGTTTTCTAATCCAGACAAATAATGCGATAATATTCAAAAAAGAGGGAATAATTGCATAAACTATACGATTAGGTGAAAAATAGTATGATGATATAAAAGTATATCGTGTAGGGATTATATTCGTTTTCATTTGTTTAGCTAAACCTGATACAGGTATCATTATCCCAAAAAAGTAATAGTTAATTATTAGATATAAAAACACCGGTAGTAAACCGAATAATAAATATCTGTAATTAAATTTAATTGCTTTTGCTAATAATAAAACAGTAAAGAGTAATACAATGAAAATAATACTATCCAATCTGGAAAGAATAATTAGAGATACAAGAAGTCCTAATTTTAATGAAGAATATTTACCGAATTCATCTTGTTCAATAACTATTTTAATAAAATATAAAATTAGGGGAATTGTTAGTATTATTTCCATTCCACCTTTGATTATCAATAATGAAACAAAACTTATTGTTAATCCACCTAAAATAGCAGATGATTCATTTTTTGTTATTGAAAGAATTGTCGAATGTGTAATTTTATATGTATATGCAATTGAAAATGTTGCCATTATACTTACTAATAGAAAAAATATGCTTTCGTTTAGTATTTTAGAATATGAAATAATCGAAAGAATAAGGAAGTATAAGGGATGATAGCCATTTGTAAGATAGATACCATTAAAACTTGACTGAATACTAAATGCAAAGTTTTCTGCCGTCTTTGCGTAGTAGAAAAAATCATCATCAAAAAATGCCAAATATTCGGGATAACCCCATAAGTATCTTCCAAAAAATACAATGACAGAAGCAACGAATATTCCAACTGAGAATTTATTCGATAATAAATATTTTAACCTGTCATTTGTTTGCATTTGTTCTCTCAACAAAAGTCTTAGTATTATTTTATTAATTTATTTCTTCATAAGACAAATGAGTGGCAGAAAAGTTACAGTTTGAAACAAAATATATACATTGATTGGATAATTCATCCGACTTTCTTGGTTGAACATTGAATAGTATTTATGAATATTTGCTTATGTTTGTATGATAGGAGATTGCAATTTTTTGCATTTTCGTTTGTCATAATCTTTGTTTGTTCAGTTATGCGGAGTAGCACTTTAATGTGGATTGTTTTCAGGACAGCATCAATCTTGTGGTTTATATATTTTGTTGTGATAAGTTCATTCACGGCGAGTTTTTACTCTCAAAATGAAGGCGTAATTTTATTGCGAATATCATTTGCTGTCCTCCTTTTCTTATCTTGTGTCGCTGTTTATTTTTTCTATCTTGCATCACTAAGGGAGAGACGGAGAAAGATAAATATCAAGCTCCGCAAAAGTTTATTATCATATTTCAAAAGTTTTGAATATAATGTATCATTGGTAGATTTTGCCGAACAAAATGGTGTGAAAGTACGAGATGCACAGAAATTTATTGATATGTTAATTGAACATTATAATGGTAAACTTGATATTAATGAACAGGGTATGATTGTTTATTTATCGAATTATATATCTGCCCAAGTAAAGAAAAAAGGAAAGAAGAAACGAAAATGAGTGTAAGCACATTCAGTTATGAACTTAGGAAAAAGTATAATTGGTTTATTGGTCGGAATAGGATAGCTCTTAATATTCTACTGTTTACAGCTACATTTATTACTACGACAATAGCGGGGACACAGTGGTCGGGGCATACTCCGTATGATATTATGAATTGGCAATATGGCTTAACTTATGCTATATTGATTATGATATTCATAACATCGCACGAAATGGGGCATTATATCGCATCGCGAATACATGGTATTGACGCTACATTGCCATATTTCATACCTGCCCCTTTTCCCGAAATGCTCTTCGGTACAATGGGCGCAGTAATTAAAACACGCTCACCTTTTCCATCACGCAAGGCGCTTTTTGATGTAGGAGCGGCTGGACCGATTGCGGGATTTATTGTTTCGCTTATTATTCTTGCCATTGGTTTTGCTACATTGCCCCCGAAAGAGTTTATCTATTCAATACATCCGGAATATTTACTCAATGACGGAATAATACCAAAGTACGGAATATCATTCGGAGACACTTTGTTGTATTCCTTTATGGCGGATATTTTCAAAAATCCGAACGGCTGGTTGCCACCGATGAATGAGATGTATCATTATCCATTTCTCTGTGTAGGTTGGTTCGGGCTTTTTGTAACTACCTTGAATATGCTACCACTCGGTCAACTGGACGGCGGGCATATTGTTTATGCAATGTTTGGCGGACGCAGACAAAAAACAATTGCTCGGGTTGTTTGGTATATTATTTTTATCATAGGCTTGGGTGCAATACTTTCCTTCTTACTTGATATATTACAATCTGTAAATTCACCTAATCATTTGTATATAACAATCCAAGATTTTTTTATTCCATTACTGAAACAGTTTAAATCCACTGTACCCATACTGTTTGATGGTTGGGGCGGCTGGCTCTTTTGGGCTTTGGTTACAAGGTTCTTTATAAAAATACCGCATCCCGATATGCGATTTGATGATGAATTAGATAGAAGAAGAATGATATTTGGTTGGTTTTCTTTAATAATTCTATTACTGAGCTTTACATTCAGAGGTATTTACGAAGTACTTTAAATTTTTATTTCATCTCTATTGCCCGTATTTTGTAATGACGTGAATTTCAAATTAATCAAATATATATCGCAAAGGTTATCGCAGTCTGCAAAAAGACAGCGATTTCTTAATTTTTCGAGAATGGTAGCATTGCTTAGTGTAATGCTCGGTTCCTTGGCTCTGCTTGTTTCGCTTTCAGTTCTTTCGGGTTTTGATAAAGCATTGCACGAGAAGGCTATTCGATTTACTTCGCATATTAAATTGTTTGCATACAATCGCGAGCCGCTACCGGACTATAAAAATACTATTGAAAATATGAAATTCAAATTTCCGGAAATTAAAGCTGTTGCTCCTGTTATTGAGCGTGAGGGGCTTATCCGTTCTAAGAGTTATATTGAGGGTATTGTAATTCGCGGGATAAAAACAGAACTTGATATTACTCATCAGAGAGATAATATAATCGCCGGTAAGTTTGATTTTTCAAATGTTAATGCAAAAGAAATAATTCTCGGCAAGCGACTTGCCGACAAACTAAGTATTAATGTTGGTGATTCTATAATTATTTATGCTATGCGTGAGAAGGAACTCGGCTCTATGAAATATCCTGATATTTCGCGATTCAAGGTAAGGGGTATTTATGAAACTGGAATGGCAAAATATGACGATATGATTATCTATATTCCATTCGGAAGAGCGGCTTCGATTTTCCGTGTTCCCGAGGGGGCGACTCTTGCTTATGATATTATGCTGAAAGATGTATCAATGGTGAAACCTATTCTGAAAGCACTCGAACAAGAACTTGGATTTCCGTATTACGGGCTTACTGTGTTTGATATACACGGCTCTATGTTTGCTTGGATTGAGTTGCAAAAAGAACCAATTCCAATTGTGCTCGGTCTAATCAGCATTGTTGCGGTTTTTAATATATTAACAATATTGCTGGTTACTGTTGTCGAGAAAACAAAGACCATAGGTATATTGCGAACGCTCGGCTTGCGAAATCGGGATATTATATCCTTATTTATATTGCAAGGAACAAAAATAGGTTTATACGGAACTCTTATCGGTTCGGCGATTGCACTATTGTTTTGCATATTGCAGAGTCAATTCCATCTAATTCATCTGCCCGGCGAGATATACTTTGTCGATTCACTGCCTGTGGATATTAATCTGCTCCACTATTTAATTGTCATCGGCACAGCAGTGTTATTATCATTTTTCGCAACATTAATACCATCATTTATAGCCGTGCGGGTCAATACAATTGCGGCACTTAGGTTTAGATAGAGAATAAAATCATAATTATCTCAAAAAAAAGGAGAGCCGTAAAGCTCTCCTTTTTTATTAATACGAATGAATGTATTATTCATCTTCGTCCGGTTTTCTGCTTGCAAGGAACTCATAGTATTTGAATCTGCTGTTTACAAATTCCTGTGCTTCCTCGTGATATTGCTTGGCAATATCGGGATGTGCTTTGACGAGCATTTTGAATCTGTTCTCCGTGCTTAAATAATCCGAGACGGGAATCTTGGGTTTCTTGGAATCCAATGATAATGGATTCTTTCCTTCTTTTGCCCATTCGGGATTATATCTGTAAAGCAACCACTGACCGGAATCAACGGCGAGTTTCTGTTGCTTAAGAGGTCTGCTCATATCAATACCGTGTGCAATACAGTGACTGTATGCAATGATGATTGACGGTCCGTCATAAGCTTCGGCTTCGAGGAATGTCTTCAATGTATGGTCGTCCTTTGCTCCGAATGCCACAGAAGCAACATAAACATCTTTATATGCCATTGCCATCATACCGAGGTCTTTCTTGTTTGTCGGTTTGCCCTTTGCCGCAAATTTGGCAACTGCACTGATTGGCGATGATTTCGATGCTTGTCCGCCTGTGTTTGAATATACTTCCGTATCAAGAACGAGAATATTTACATTTCTTCCTGATGCGAGGACGTGGTCTAAACCACCGTAACCAATGTCATAAGCCCAGCCGTCTCCACCGATAATCCAAACGCTCTTCTTGGCGAGATAATCTGCAACGCTTATAAGTCTGCGTGCTTCCGGTGCATCTATTTTCGAGATAATCTCTTTGAGTTTTTCGATTTTATCTCTTTGTGCAAAAATCTCTTCTTCATTTACTTGTTCCGCATTGATGAGTTCATCTGCCAATTCGTTTCCTATTTCATTCCTGTAATAATCAACAAGTTCTTTGGCAATTTCCGTCTGTTTGTCTATTGCAAGTCTGAATCCGAGACCGAATTCCGCATTATCTTCAAAGAGTGAATTGGACCATGCCGGTCCGCGATTTTCTTGATTTGCGGCATAAGGTGTTGTCGGCAAGTTGCCGCCATAGATTGAGGAACAGCCCGTTGCATTTGCAATAACCGTTCTGTCGCCGAAAAGCTGTGTAACGAGTTTAATATAAGGTGTCTCACCGCAACCGGCACAAGCACCTGAGAACTCGAAGAGCGGTCTTTGCAATTGCTGTTGACGAATATTGGAAATCTTAATCTTCATTCTATCAACTTCCGGTAGATTGAGGAAGAATTCCCAATTCTTGGCTTCTTCTTCTCTGATAGGCATTTGCGATTTCATATTAATGGCTTTAATTTCGGGGTTTGTCTTGCTCTTGGCAGGGCAAACCTCTACACATACGCCGCAACCGGTACAATCCTCGGGTGCAACTTGTAAGGTATATTTCAATCCTTTGTATGCTTTATCTCTTGCCGGAACCGCTTTGAATGTTTCGGGAGCGCCTTCGAGATGTTTCTCGTCATATACTTTACCTCTGATTGTTGCGTGCGGACAAACCATATAGCATTTACCGCATTGGATACAAATCTCTTCTTCCCAAACTGGAATTTCGAGAGCAATATTTCTCTTTTCGTATTGCGTTGTGCTGAGTGGCCAAGTGCCGTCTTCGGGGAACGCACTGACGGGAATATTATCGCCGTCTCCTTCAATCATTCTGCCGATAACTTCCTTGACAAATTTCGGTGAATTTTCGGGTACCGGCGGCTTAATATCGAATTTTGCCGTTACTTCACTCGGTACGCTTACTTCAAATAAGTTTTCCAAAGTATTATCAACGGCTTTTAGGTTCATATTGACAATTTCGTCGCCTTTCTTGCCGTAAGTTTTTTTGATAGCATCTTTGATAGCGGCAATCGCTTCGTCTCTCGGTAAAATACCGGAAATAGCAAAGAAGCAGGTTTGCATAATTGTATTAATTCTTCTGCCCATACCGCTTGCTTGTGCTACTTTTTCAGCATCAATCGTATAGAGTTTGATTTTTTTATTAATGATTTCCGCTTGTGTTTTCTTCGGCAGATTATCCCAAGTACCTTCAGGTCCCCAAGGGGCATTGACGAGGAATGTCCCACCGTCTGTCATATTTTTCAGCATATCATATTTCTCAATGAATGATGTCTGATGACAAGCAATGAAGTTTGCCTTGCTGATTAGATATGTCGAACGTATTTTCTCCGGTCCGAAACGCAAATGCGAGACCGTCAAAGCTCCGGCTTTTTTGGAATCATATACATAATAACCCTGTGCGTAGTTGTCCGTGTTCTCACCGATAATTTTAATTGAATTCTTATTGGCACCTACAGTACCGTCTGAACCCAAACCGTAGAACATAGCACGTACAACATTATCGGATTCGATTGAGAATTCGGGGTCGAAATCCAAACTTGTAAAGTTCAGGTCATCGTTAATACCGATTGTAAAGTGGTGTTTGGGGTTGTCAAGTTTCAAATTGTCATAAACCGCTTTAATCATAGCAGGTGTAAATTCTTTCGATGACAAACCGTAACGACCGCCGACAACTTTCGGCATTTCTTTTACTTCGCCGTAACCTTCTTGCAATCCTTCATACAGAGCATTGACAATATCCAAATAAAGAGGTTCGCCCGTTGCTCCGGGTTCTTTTGTTCTGTCAAGAACGGCAATTTTCTTAACCGTTGCGGGTAGTGCCTCCATAAAGTGTTTTACTGCGAACGGACGGTATAATCTGACTTTGAGAACGCCGACTTTTTCGTCCTGCTTCAACAGATAATCAACTGTTTCGTGTGTCGGTTCGCAACTGGAAGCCATAAGAATAATGACTCTTTCTGCATCGGGGGCGCCGTGATATTCAAATAATTTATATTGACGACCCGTATATTGTGCCAATTTGTCCATATTTTTCTGGACAATATCAGGACACAAATCATAATATTTGTTTATTGTTTCCTTATTTTGGAAGAATACATCGGGATTTTGTGCAGTACCGCGAATAACCGGATGGTCTGGTGATAATGCTCTTTCTCTGTGTTTTCTAACTAACTCGTTATCCATCATTTCACGCATTACATCGTCCGGCAATAATTCGATTTTCATCTCTTCGTGCGAATTTCTAAATCCGTCAAAGAAGTGAAGGAAAGGAACTCTTGATTCCAATGATGATGCCATTGCAATCAAAACAAAATCCATAACCTGCTGGACGGAATCCGATGCCAGCATTGCAAAACCTGTCGTTCTTGCCGCCATTACATCACTATGGTCGCCAAAGATTGACAATGCGTGTGTGGCAATAGACCTGGCACTAATGTTGAAAACGGTCGGTGTCAATTCGCCGGCTATTTTGAACATATTAGGAATCTTTAATAATAAGCCCTGTGATGCCGTGAATGTAGTCGTCAAAGCACCTGCCTGCAGTGAACCGTGAACGGCTCCGGCGGCTCCGCCTTCGCTCTGCATTTCTACGACTGTCGGGACACTGCCCCAGATATTTTTAATACCTTTCGATGCCCATTCGTCTGCCCATTCGCCCATATTTGATGAGGGCGTTATCGGGTAGATAGCAATTACTTCGTTAATTCGATAGGCAGTGTAAGCAGCTGCTTCATTGCCGTCAATTGTTGCATAAACTTTTTTGTTCATTCATATCTCCTAAAACAATGTATATATGTTTTTTTACTTTTTCTAAAAAATAAACATTACAGAATTCAAAAATACGAAACTTCTATGATTCTTTTACTATAAAATGAATAAATATGTGGAATATGTTATCGCTGTAAGTCTAAATATTATTAGATAGTTATAAGATGTAATAAAAAAAATGATTTGATGTAACCGCCGTGTTGCAGATATTTTCACAATTAATTTCTGATTATTTGTACTCTATTCAATTTTACCGAAGAGTATTTGGTGCGGCTTCAATGTTAGTAGCAGTTCATTGTTTGTTATTTGTATTTTCTCATTTTCTTCATTTATTATAAAATGATTATAATGCTCATCAAAAAAGAGCAATGTATTAACATTCGTTTTACTGTATGGTGCCGCTATTAGTAAAAATTGCTCATTATTAGTATTGACTATCTTAATAGGAATAACATTAGGATTGAGGGACTGTAACAAATTCATTTGTTTAATAATGCCGATTTCGTTTCTTCGTTTCAAAGAATTTCTAATAAACCCAATTATATTTATACTACTGTTCCAATCAAGTGCGGCAACAGAGAATAGGGGCAGTATTTCCTGTGGATTTGCTTCTATTTCTTCCTTAGTAAATTGCAAGCCGGTATTAACAGCTCGTGTTTCGCCAAGCTCAAAACCGGAATGAATAAATAGAATACTTGGTAAAAATGCGTCTATCGCCCAAGTGTATTTGGAAAAATCAGTTGAACCCGAATATGCCGCCGCCCGTTTTGTATTGTGCGTTTCAGGTGTAAGGAAAAATGGAATTGGACATTTACCCCTAATCAGCAGAGCTATTAGTTCCTTGATTTTTTGCGGCTTATTCCAAATGAAAGGCATATAACCGAGTGTTCCGTCAAAACCTTTATCAGCGGCTTCATCTGTCAAAGCAAAATTTTCTTCCCAAATGATGAAATTCGGCTTATTGGCGCGTGCTTTATTTATTATTTTTTCCAGCAGTGGCGGTGGTAAAGCGTGTCCCATATCAATCATTACACCGTCAATATCGAATTGAGTCTGATAGTATGGAATAATTCCTTCAATATGCTTCCACAGTGCTTCGACTGTATATTGCTGTCTTGCCAAAGCCGTGTCGTACATTCGTATGGTATTGTAAGCAATGTAATTGAATTTTTTATTGTCATACATTTTCAAATATGTAACATCGCTCCAGACGGGTTGATTGTCATCGGGGGGCCAATCTGCAAATGCCGAAGGTACTTTGCATTTTGTGCCTTGCTTTGTTATTCCCTTTATGAAACCATTCTCGCGAAATACTTTTACGGGTGTGTCTGTAAACAGGGCTTTAAAATTTTTGGACGGTTGCGGAAGTCGCGTAAATGTTTTGTCTTCTATTTTCCCTTTAATTGTTTCGAGTGTGGCTTCGTCGAACCAAGGCGAGCCGTAGCTGTCAGGTTCGTTTTTGTATCCGTTGCGGTTTTTTACATCATCACGAATCCAATAGAACCACTCGGGGTGTTCGAGTGCGAGCGGACTGTCAATGCTTGCGGTACGGAAAACAAATTCAACGACAACCCTCATACCCGCCAAATGTGCCGCTTCGACAAAAGCGGCGAATTGCTCTTCAACGGATAATTCCAAAATCGGTTCACTAAGATTTTCATCTAATTTATACGGGTCGGCTATTGCATAAGGCGAACCGAGATTGCCTTTCCTACCTGCTTTGCCTATTGATGTAACGGGCAAGAGATAAATCGTATCACAGCCGAGCGAATGAATATAAGGCAATAATGCTAATGCTTTCAGAAATGTCCCCGTTTCGCGAAATCCCTCCGCATTAAGTCCTGCCTCCACTTTGCCGTCATTGTTATGGTCGAATGCCGCCGTATATCTGACAAACATATTATATACAATGTTTTGATGTGTATGTTGCGGTTTACTGTATTTGCTGAGATTCCGGATTTCTTTTATTTTTTTCAGAAAAAAATCGAAAGGATTTGTTTTTATTGTGTGTAATCTTCCTGCAATCGGATTATCCCACAGGAGCGGGATATGATAATTCTGACGGGTATATATTATCCTCAAATGTTCGAGTCTGCTTTGCAATTGATTTAGTTTACTCATTAGCATCACCGTGAAAATAGTTAAAAACGTTTTCTGCGGTTTGTGCATTTAATTCTTTCTTCAATTCCTGAAGAGTTAATTGCTTGATTTTTTTCAGCGAACCGAAGCGAACGAGTAATTTCTTTGCAGTCTTTGTGCCGACACCCGCAATATCGGTTAATTCCGTCTGTAAGGTTCGTTTCTTTCTAAGTTCGCGATGATAGGTGATTGCAAAACGATGCGCCTCGTCCCGTAAATGTTGAATGAGTCGTAAACTACCGGATACACGCGGTAGTAATAGTGATTCCTTTTCGCCGGGGATAAACACTTCTTCAAGTCTCTTGGCTAATCCGATTATTTTTACTTTATCGAAGAGACCTAACTCTTCGAGTATATTTACAGCAGAGGATAGTTGCCCTTTGCCACCGTCAATAATAATCAAGTCGGGGAGTTTGTCCTTTTCGTCATCGGTTTTTGTATAGCGGCGGCGGACTACTTCTCGCATTGCGGCGAAGTCGTCATTTTGTCCGACTGTTTTGATTTTATATTTCCTGTAGTATGCTTTTTTCGGTCTGCCGTCAATAAATACAACCATAGAGGAAACATAATCGCTACCCTGAATATGCGAATTATCAAAGCATTCTATCCTCAAGGGCGGCTTCGGCAAGCGTAAATCGCGTTGCAATGAAAGTACGGCACGCGAGGCGGTTTGCTCTTTTTTGCTTAGTGCCAAATGATATTCACGCAAAATATACTCTGCATTGATAGATGCAATATTGACGAGTTTCTTTTTGTCGCCCAGTTTAGGTACAATGATTTTAAGTGATTTGCCACGCTTCCGTGCAAGTAAGTCTGTAATAAAATCCTGTTCTTCGGGAGCATTCGGGAGGAATATTTCTTTTGGGACGAAATCATTTTCCATATACCATTTTTCCAATGAACTTTGTATTATTTTCTCATCACTGTGTTCCAGTGTATTTGATATGATAAAATGACGATTACCAATCAACTTGCCGTCTCGTATTTTCAATATCAAAGTACAGGCAGAATCATCAATACGAGCCAATCCGAGAACATCGCGGTCAATCAAATCAGGTGTAACGATTTTTTGCGATTCATTGTAATTACGCAGGAGCAATAACTTATTACGAAATTGTGCCGCTTTCTCAAATTCCATCAGTTCGGAATAATGTTTCATCTTTTCGGTGAATTGCTTTTCGAGTTCGTCCGTTTTGCCGTTAATTATCTGTATTGCAGATTTTATTCCTTCGTTATATTCTTGCTTGCCGACATATCCCACACATGGCGCTTGGCATTTATTTATATGATAATCCAAGCAAATCTTATGCTTGTTGTTTCTTATCGTTTCGGTAGTAATATTGAAATCACAACTGCGTATGTAGAACAAAGTTCGGACGAGTTTCATCATATCACGCATTTTCCGTACTTCCGTAAAAGGTCCTATATATTTTGAGCCGTCCCTGATAATACGTCTGGTAATAGAAATACGAGGATAATCTTCATTTGTGATTTTAACATAAGGATATGTCTTATCATCTCTCAACATAATATTGTAGCGAGGCTTCAATCGCTTAATTAAGGTGTCTTCAAGGATAAGTGCTTCGGCTTCGGAATCGGTTACGATAATTTCTACATCTGTGATTTTGGTGAGCATTGCCTTGGTTTTGGCATCAACAGGACCACGTTTTTGGAAATACGAACGCACTCGATTGCGCAGGTTTATTGCTTTACCAACATATATGATTTTTCCCAAACTGTTTTTAAACTGATAGATACCCGGTTGCTTCGGTAAATTTTTCAATTTATCGTTGAGTGCTTCCGCTTGTATATTTGCAGTATGTTTGTTTTTTTCATTCATAGCCGTATTTACGGTTCATCCATTTTGCACTTTTTTCGTCATAATTCGTATATTCGTAATAAGTATTATTGTTTAAAACGTATAATAGATATATAAATTAATAAATATGAAAGGATTTTCGATGAAGAAAAATATTTTTGCCGCATTAATAATAATTATTGCAGTCGTTTTGCAGTCCTGTGCAGGTACAAATAAACTCGGTAAGTATAATTTATCCGGGGAAAACGTATTGTTCGATACTTATGGGGGTGATGCAAAGTTCCGTGCTGAGTTTGATAATGATGATATTGATACGGATAGTAAAACCGTCAATGTGGTCTTGAATATTGCCAAGTCTGTTGCTACGCAATATGTAACAAATGCAGTGCAAGAAAAGTTATATAATGCCGCCGCACCGGAAAAAGTCGGTAATGCTATCAGTGATGAATTAAAGAGAACTATGGTGAAATATATTAGTATTGCTCCTGTTGCTAATGCCGAACAGGATTATAATTATATTGTTACAACGTATATCGAAGATGTTATACTGAAATCAAATGGCAACGGAATGTTTTTATCGGTCAATGCCAGAACGGAAATGAGGAAAAGACAAACTGCCGAATTAATTTGGGAAGATAAGGAATATGAGACTGTTCCGCTAAGAAGTTACTTGGACGGTGTAGATAAAGATAATTACGGGGACAATGTGTCAGATGTAATGCTACTTTCGGAATTGGCTACTATGTCCGAAGAAAGATTAACAAATGCGGTAATGCTGGCTTCCAAAAGAATTGGAAGAGAAATTGCCGAGGAATTTATTGAAGATTTATCAGATGCGAGACGCTAAAATTAATACTGCATTCACATATTGTGTGCTGTTATTGTAGTGGTGCAGAGCGGCTCGTTTATCATTGTATTTGTTAGTCCAACCGTTGCTTTTCAGATAGTTTGCAATGCTATGAACGGCATCGTTCAGATTGAATAAATCGACCTTGCCGTCTGCATCACCGTCCACTGCCCAGCGAACATAGCTGGACGGAATAAACTGGCATAAGCCGAAAGCCCCTGCCCATGAACCTCGCATTTCGTTGACTGTCCCGGGTAGTTGTTTGTCTGCTGTATCCAGATGTACAATTTGCTCCAAAGCCCAGTTCGATTTCTTTTCGGCACGTTGGATTATTTTTTTAGTAAGTGAATCCAACAGCACAGAATCACGGATATTATGTTTTTTCAATTCACGCAAATTCATTTGTATAAACTCGTATCGACTGGCAAGTGCAGTGCTGAAATACACACTCGGCAAGTGATGCTTGCCAGTGTATTTACCAAACTTAGTTTCAATCCATAATATAGAAGTGATAATACGCGCAGGAACCCCGTACTGCTGTTCTGCATCTTTTAGTAATTTCTTATGAGCTTTGTAAAATTTTCGGCATTTCCTAACGGACCTTCTGTTATAGTTCGAGGAATAATCGGGTTTCTTCAAATAGCCGGTAACATTGATTTTGACATATTTCTCATTGAACTTTGTATCCTTATGCGAAACCAGAGTAAAAACAAATGAGGAATCCACACCTCTTGCAATCAAACTATCAATCACAGGTTTAAAGAATGAAATTTTATTACTGATTTCTTTATTTTGATTATATGCCTTGTGTATTTCACAAGGGATAAACAAAATGATAAAGAATATCAATAATACAATAATTGCTATATTTGTCCTTTTACCGCTTATCATTTTAATTGCTATTATTTCTCCTATAATATTATTAACGAAATCAAATACCAATTCATTTAATAAATCAAAAAAAAGCCGCCGTAAAGGCGGCTCTAAATTAATTATTATTTACGAATAACGATTTTCTTTACAACAGTTTTTCTATTAATACTAATACGTAGATAATAAGTACCGGTCGTGAACTTCGTCATATCCAGAGTCTGCAAACTGCTTTCGGAAATATATCCGAATTTCCTTTTGCCAACTAATTCGCCCCTAAGTGTGTATATACCTATGGAAACATCTGACGGTTCATTCATATTGAAATTAATATTGACTTTACCGGCAGAGGGTTGAGGATATACATTGATAAGTTCGGATAATTCCTCGTCTTCAACCGAATTCCATTTATAGTTATACTCATCGGAAAATGGGCTGGCGCAACCGAAACCGTTCTTAACCTGAACGGTATATAGTCCCGGCTCTTTCAGTTCGAGAATTTTATCGGTTTTACCTGTTAGCATTTCGCCGTTACGGAACCATTGATTACCGGAATTAGCACTGGAGACCAATCTGTCTCCCATACGGGTAATTGTCGGTTTGTCCGGTACGGAATAGAAAGTAACAGTATTGTAAACAGTATCACTGCATTGTGTAACTACATTATAGCGAACCAATGTAATCGAAGCATTTTCAGCAAATTCCCATTGTACATCAATTGTATCGGCAGTAGCAGGGGATTTAATAGTGCCGCCATTAACGAACCACAATGAACGAACATTGCCCTGTGTAGGTACGCTATACTGTTCACGGGCATTCGTACATATTTTTATTTTTCCTCTAAACCTCATATCCGGCAATGCTTGCACATGTATTTCTGCACTTGAACCGATTGCTTTCGGCGAAGAGGCAACAACACGGACATTATGTAATCCCGTTTTTAGATTTTTGGGTAATAAGCAAAGTATTTTACCCGCGCTTGTTGAATTCAATTTTCCAATTGTATCGGGTTTAGCAAATGAGCCTTTTTCGTCCGATACTTCTACATAAAATATATTGCCCGCATCAATCTGTGTGCCGCTTTTGATAGTGAAAGAAATTTCAATATATTCACCTGCGCAATGAGTACCCGAAGCAGATGTTGTTATTGGCGGTTCGGCACCTCTAAACACACCGCTCCCCCAAGTGCCGGCAAAGAAGTTGCCGTTTTCCAATTGCGTCAAGCACATAATCTTTTTATTTGAAAGACCGTTATTGATTTGCTCCCAAGTGGCGGCATTATCTTTAGAACGATAGACACCGTTACCGTAAGTCCCGAGAATAAGAGTTCCTCCCGGAGTAAGCAATGAAGTAAATATTTGGATTTTTTCGGGTATTTCGAGTTGTAATGTCCAGCTATTGCCATTATTTATTGTTCTATACAATTTGCCTTTGCGTGTGCCAAAATATACAATACCGTTCCTGCGAATTGTAATTGTGTAAACATTCTGCTTTTCAGGCAGGTCGTTTTTCATTTTAATATAGTCCTTACCCTTAGCATTAGAACGATAAAGGGCATTAGTCGTGCCGACATATACTTCGCCTGTTTTGCGAACCGCAATGGCATTAACAGCCATTTTGTCAAAATCGCCATGTACTTTTACCCAGCTTGTGCCGCCATTATTTGTATAGAACATTCCGCTATAAAGTGTTCCGGCGTAAAGCGTTGTATCATCTTTAATATAAATGGTAGTAATATAATTATCGCTTATACCTTCGCTTCTCTTTGTCCATGTTGCTCCTTTATCGGCTGAGTAATAAACTCCATCATGTGTTCCGCAATATATCTCGTTATTATTCTTAACGGCAAGAGCAAAAACTCTTGTATTTGCCAAACCCGAGTTAGATGTAATCCAAGTATTACCTCCATCGGTTGATTTATGAATGCCGTTTACTGTTCCGACAATAATAGCGCCGTCCTGAACAACAACTTCATTAACATTACCGCTCAATGCGGCATTAGTTCTTACCCAAGTAATCATCTGGGAGTATGCAATATTCAGCGAAAATATTATCGAAAACACCGTAATAGTCAATAATCTATACATATACAGTCCTAATATTGATTTTTATATTCCAAAATTCAAAAATTTAATTATATAAATTTAATAATAATTCCAATAATAACAACAATAAGTTTCAATAAATGTTTCAATATTTCTTAATATATTTGTAAATTCTTTTCATTGACTAATTGGAATTGAGTGTTTTTGAATGTAAAAAAGACAGATATTTATATTTTATTGGGTGGAGCTTTGTTGCTCCTACCTATAATATTTTTTCCGATAACAACCGATTTGGCGATATTTATTCAGGGCGGTAAATCAATTGCGATGGGTGGTATGCCTTATGTTGATTTTATTGACATCAAACCACCTGCCATTTATTATATCTATTCGTTGATTTACTCATTGTTCGGTTCATCGGAAATAACACTACGTTTTTTGGATTTCATCATACAGTTCGCAACAATCGTACTTTTATATTTCCTTACTAAAAATAATAGTACAAGTACAAAGTTCTCGGCTTATGCCGTAATTATTTATGCTTTGAGCTACACCTCTCTGGCACATAATCAAACAATGCAAATCGAAAGTTGGGTGCCTTTGCTCTCGCTTTCGATTATTTACTTTGCGTTGATTGCGGACAAACGTTTTGTCCATTATTTATTTATAGGTATATTAGCCGGTATTATTACTGCGTTGAAATTCTCTATGTTCTTTATTATTTTCATTTTGCCGCTTGCCGATTATTTGTCCGGCAAATATTCATATAAAATAATATTTAACCGTTTTCTTAAAACAATACTTGGCTTTGTTTTTGTTATTTTACTTGCACTTTTACCATTTGCAGTTCCCGAAATACGAAGTGGATTTACAAATGTAAGTACATATCTATCCGCTTATATTCAGTATCCACCAATCAATGAAGTATTTCTAAGAGAATCGCTTAAAGCAATAGGCTTTTTCTTTGGTGATAAATATTCATTGCTTTTAACATTGATGTTGTTTGTGGGGATATTCTTTGCTTTAAGGGATAATCAAGCACATATTGGTGGTAATGGAAAACGATTATTTGAGATTTCTTTCACTTTGTTAATTCTCCTATCAATTTCTGTGATTGCCGAAAAGAAATTTTTCCCATATCACTTTTCCAGATTGTATGTTGTGTTTTCGCTTTTTGCCGCTTTTGGATTATTGCATTTTATTAGGGGACTGCGTGAAATTATTAAAAGGAATAAACGACATTGGCTTAGCGTTGTGTTAATTGCATTCTTTTTGCTAATAATGAGTCCCTTGCCACGATGGTTTGCAGTATTAAGTCCGACAGTGAACTATTTTGCCGCCACTGATAAATATAATGCTTACTACAATCGTATAGGTGCGGTATTATTGCCACAGCAGATTGAGACCGCCGAGTATATCAAACATAATTCAAAGCCAAATGATAAAACTTTGGTTGTAAGCGTAGCTTCGAGTATTGTTAATTATTATCTCGGAGATTATGCTTATAATAAATATTTGCTCTCTTGTTTCTATATTTCGCAAACACATATTGAATTATGGCGTAATGACGCTTATAATTTCTTACGGAAAAGCAAATATATTGTTTTGCAAGATAATGATATGAACTTTGTAGCGAACGGACATTATTTGACAAGTGAAAGATATTTTATGGAAGATGAACTATACGGTAAATATTTTAATAATCATTTCGAACTTGTCAAAACAATTGGGGACTTTTATATTTATAAAAGAATTGACAGATTGAAAGAATAGATGCTGTCCAGTTTTTTTTATACGATTATAAATATACTATTACTATTTTTGTAAGTCGAAAACAATTAAAGAAAGATATTAAATTATGGCAACAGTATTAATAACAGGCGGAGCCGGCTTTCTCGGTTCGCATTTGTGTGATAGATTCATTGCAGAGGGCGATAATGTCATTTGTATTGATAACTTGGTAACAGGTTCTACTGATAATATTGCACACTTACTCGGCAATCCGAATTTCAAGTTTATCAAGCATGATGTAACGGAATATACATACATTGCCGAAGAGCTAGATTATATTTTGCATTTTGCTTCACCTGCTTCGCCAATTGATTATTTGCAATTACCTATACAAACATTAAAGGTTGGTTCGCTCGGAACACACAAAACGCTCGGTCTTGCAAAGGAAAAGAAAGCCCGCTATTTACTTGCAAGTACAAGCGAGGTTTACGGCGACCCCTTAATACATCCGCAGCCGGAAGAATATTGGGGCAATGTGAATCCAATCGGCATTCGCGGCGTATATGACGAAGCAAAACGATTTGCCGAAGCAATCGTTATGGCTTATTATCGCTATCACGGTTTGGAGACTCGTATTGTTAGGATTTTCAATACTTATGGTCCGCGTATGCGACTAAATGACGGTAGGGCAATTCCCGCATTCATTACACAAGCATTGAATAATAAACCTGTTCCTGTCTTCGGTGATGGTAGCCAGACACGTTCGGTCTGCTATGTAGATGACCTTGTTGATGGTATCTACCGATTATTACTTTCATCAGAGACCGAGCCGGTGAATATCGGCAATCCCGATGAATTGACTATGCTACAATTGGCGGAAGAAATTATTGATATTATTGGCTCCGATAGTAAAATCGAATTCAAGGAATTACCACAAGATGACCCGAAAGTAAGGCAACCGAATATTACAAAGGCTAAGGATATTCTTAGCTGGGAACCTAAAATCAATAGGGCAGAGGGGCTTGCCAAAACAGTTAGTGATTTCAAAAGAAGAATATAGATTCTTGTTTCGTCCATTTATTGTTAGTTTATCTTTTGAATTTTTTTAAATAATTTATATAGATAGTAATAATATTGAGCGAACAAAACGTAATATTAGTAAGGATTAGAATTTTAATAAAAAATTTATTGAATTATTGATAAAATTTTTATATATTTTTGTTTGAGAATACTCAAAAATTATGGAGAAGTTATGAAAAAATTTGCAATTGGTCTTTTAGTGTTTGCCGCACTTTTCTTTGTCAATACAAATATTGGCTTAGCACAGGAAGAAATAATACAAGAAGAAGAGGAACTTATTCAGGAAGAGGAGCAACCTAAGGAAGAACAGCTCCAAGAGGAAGAAGTGATTGAAGCCGACATTCAGGACGAAGGAGAACTATCCAAATCGGCAGTGGAAAAATATTATAAGGAAAAATACGAACAAACTTTTGATTATCCTTTCGAGGTTGTTTGGGAAGCAATTAAGCTTTCGCTCCAAGAAAAAGGCTATCAGGTAGCTTATGAAAAATACTCGCAAACTGACGAAGGTTTGTACAAGGGTTCGATTAAATCTGATTACTGTGTATTTTCCGCCGGTGATGATACTACATTTGCCACATTAAAAAAATACAGCTACGAAGTGCCTTTCATCAGGGGCGGTATTTGGCTAAACGGTAGAATGGAGTATAAATTCAAACTAAAAGAAAATGATGACGGTTCCGTATATGTACGTCTGAAAGGTAAAATCAGCGGCTTTGAGGATTTCGTAACACACGAGGTTCATTTCTGGAAATCAAACGGTATTTTTGAAACCAGAATGATGAAAAATATTGAAAGAAATTGCAAAAAGCTTAACGAATAATTCTTTTCAAAAGCATATTTAATAAAAAATAAAACCGCACCCTGAAGGGTGCGGTTTTGTATATTCCGGCTATAATTATTATTACCATTTAAGACGGTCAGCGGCTTCTTTTGCTCGTGCATACGCTTCCGCTTGCGACTTGCCAAGTGCTGTGATATGCCCCATTTTTCTACCTATGCGGCATTGTTTTTTATTATATAAATGTAAAAATGCACCCTCCACTTCGAGAGTTTGCCTAACATCAGTTGGTACGCCGCTTCCCGTTCTTTCGCCAAGTAAATTAATCATACAAGCGGCAGGACTTATCATTTCGGTCGAACCGAGCGGCAGACCGCAGACGGCACGAATACAATTTTCATACTGTGATGTGTAGCAAGCTTCAATTGTGTAATGTCCCGTATTGTGAGGGCGGGGTGCAATTTCATTGACGAGTATTTTATTGTCCTTAGTTAGAAATAGTTCTATGCCAAACACACCAATCCCGTCAATCGCTTCAACACATTTCATAGCAATTTGTCTTGCTTCTTCTTGAATTGATTTATCAATCTCGGCAGGTGCAATTACCTCGTGGCAAATATGATTTTTCTGAATGGTTTCCACACAGGGATAAGCCTTAATATCATCGGAACTTCTGACAATCATAACCGCAAGTTCCTTAGCAAAATCAATAAATTTTTCTGCCATCAGAGGGCGAAATGTATCACCGGAATTGAATTTATCCCAAGCATTTTGACAATCGTTTTCATTTTCGACTGTATAATTACCGTAACCGTCATATCCCAGTGTCCTCGTTTTAATCATAAACGGATAGGCATTTTCCTTGCCGAAGCGTTTCATATCATCAAGCGAATTGATTTGCTCAAATTGCGGAACAGGAATATCGGCATTGCGGAATGTTTGCTTTTGAATGTATTTATCCTGCACTAAACGCATTGTATCAGGTGATGGGCGGACTGTTTTTTTTGCATTAACTTTATCAAGAATATCGGGACTGATAAATTCATTTTCTAATGTTACAATATCTGAGGCATCTGCAAACTTCATTAGTTCGCTGTCATCAAACCAACCATTCGTAAAATCAAGCTTTGTCATATCACCGGCGGGCGAGTTGCTACCGTTTTCAATGATTGCTATATTAAGCCCCATTCTGTAAGCGGCTTGTGCAAGCATTTTGGCAAGTTGTCCGCCACCGAGTATGCCAAACGTCATTGCTTGTTCGGAATTATTTGCAGATTCTAACATTATCACACTTTATATTCTGAAAAAAATGCAATTTAACAATTTTTTACATAAATCAGGTTGGGAGCAATTTTATTGATTATTTGATTGATATAGTATTAATACCACTTGTATAGATTAATCTTGGTAACAAATATATATTTCAAGATTCTTTCTATTTATTGCTTTTCAGTTCCTCATAGAAGTCAATAATATTATTTGCAAGCACTTCCCAATTTGCAATTTTTTTATAATCATCAATTCGTTTCTCGTAAATATCCCTTAGTTGCATATTGAAATAATCGGCAATAGCGGCAGAGAGCAAATGCTGTGCAGGTTTATCGACCATCATTCCCGTACCAAATGGCACAATCATTTCTTTTAGTCCACCCACATCAGTTGCAATGATAGGCAAACCATAATAATATGAAATACCGACAATGCCGCTTTGTGTGGCTGATTTGTATGGTAGTACGCAAACATCGGCGGCAGAAAAGAAATTCGTAACTTCGCTATCCTCAATATATCGTACAAACATTTTTACTTTTGAATATAAATTTTTTCGTTTGATTAAATCCATATAATAGTCGAAACTACCGTATGATTCACCGGCAATAAGTAGCACATAATCGTCCGGTAGGGTTTCCATTGCTTCGAGCAGTATGTCCAAACCTTTGTACTTACGAATAAATCCAAAGAATAAAATAACCTTACGGTCAGGGGATATATTAAGTCTATCGCAGGCTTCTGTTCTATCAATCCGCTTCGGGAACTGGTCGTAGAGCGGGTGGCGAACAAGTTTGAATTTCGCATCGGGCTTATATTCGAGTAAATCATCGCGCACCTGCTCGCTCATCGTAATAAACCCGTGATTATGTTTTAGGAAAAAATTAATCAACCAATCGTCCCCGGGGCGTTTCTCATGAGGCTTTACATTGTCGAGAATACTGATATTTGTAACGCCCTTATTTTTTAGCATTCTTGCAATTTGCCCGAGACTGCTACCAAAAAACGGAAGCCAAAATTTTGTGAGCATAATATCCGGCTTTGTCTTTTTAATTTTTACGGCGGCTGACCAATAAGTAATCGGATTAATTGTATCCAATACACGTTCTGCATTAATTTTATCGGCGGAATCATTTTCGCCTACATATTGACTGCTACCCGGGAAAAGAATATCGGGATATTGCCGTTTGAATGTCCATGCCTTAATATTATGCTCTTTCTCGAATTCGCGGAATAATTTAGCATTGAACTGAGCAATACCACCCCTGTACGGATAAAAAGTTGATAAATAGGCTATATTCATAATATTGTTTTCTATAAAATTAATTAATAATTATTGCTTGAACTTTAACTAATTAAATTAATAAATAAATAATTAGAAAAAAAATTGTAATTTTGTAACTTTAATTCTATACAAAATTAGAAAATCGTTGCCGGCAAGGATAAAGTATCCGACAGCCAAAAGTAAACAATTTAGATAAGTTCTTGAAAAAATAATAAATATAGTGATGATAAAAGAAAAGATAATAACAGAAGCCATAACTTATGATGATGTTCTTATTGTCCCGAGCTACTCGGAGGTTATGCCCCGCGAAACTACGTTAAAGACATTATTAACCAAATCAATTAAATTGAATTTGCCGATAATCAGTGCCGCAATGGATACCGTTACAGAAGCTCCGATGGCAATTGCAATTGCCCGCGAAGGCGGTATTGGCGTTATTCACAAGAATATGACAATAGGCGAACAAGCAGACCAAGTCGATATGGTTAAGCGTTCGGAAAGCGGAATGATACAAGACCCGTTTACACTTACATCAGACAAAAAGGTAAAAGATGCTTTGCGATTAATGGCTAAATTTCATATTTCGGGTATTCCGGTTATTGATAAGAGCGAAAAATTAATCGGTATTATCACTAATAGAGATTTACGATTTGACCCCAATCCCGAAGATTTGATTTCCCAATATATGACCAATGAAAATCTAATTACCGCTCCGATTGGTACAACTCTTGAAGATGCGGAAAAGATTTTACAAACAAACAGAATAGAAAAATTGCCGGTTGTTGATGTTCACAATGTGATTAAAGGACTAATAACATTCAAAGATATTCAGAAAAAGAAGCAACACCCGAATGCGTCTAAAGACGATATGGGGCGTTTGCGTGTTGGTGCCGCCGTTGGTGTCAGTAATGATACTATTGAAAGGGTGAATGCTTTGATTGAAGCAGGTGTTGATGCTGTATTTATTGATACTGCTCATGGGCATACCAAGGGAGTAATCGACCAATTGAAGGCTGTCAAAGCGGCATTCCCAGATTTGCAGGTAATTACAGGTAATATTGCTACTGCCGAAGCCGCTGAACTATTGATTGAAGCAGGTGCGGACGGATTGAAAATTGGAATTGGACCAGGTTCAATATGTACAACCCGAATAATTGCCGGCGTTGGTGTACCGCAATTAACAGCAGTATATAGTGTAGCACAGGTAGCTAAGAAACACGGTGTTCCGATTATTGCAGACGGTGGTATTAAGCAGTCGGGCGATGTAGCAAAAGCAATTGCCGCAGGTGCCGACTCAGTTATGATTGGCGGACTCCTTGCCGGACACGAGGAAAGCCCTGGCGAAAAAGTACTATACGAAGGACGTGCATACAAAATATATAGAGGAATGGGTTCGCTCGGAGCTATGCAGCAGGGTTCAGCAGATAGATATTTCCAAGATGTAGAGGAGGAGATTTCTAAACTTGTACCGGAAGGCATTGAAGGCAGAGTGCCGTATAAAGGAAAAATCGGAGATACATTATATCAAATGGCGGGTGGCTTACGTGCCGCCTTTGGTTATTGCGGTGCAAGGAACATAACAGAAATGAAACAAAAAGCGAAATTTGTTAAGATTACTTCGGCGGGTTTGAGAGAATCGCACCCGCATGATGTCAAGGTAACACAAGAATCACCAAACTATTTTGTTCAATAAATGTTGAAATAATTTATATCGGAATAACTATGGCAAAAACAAAAACAAAAAAGACAGGCGCAAAGAAAACTGCAACTAAAAAAGCGGCTCCCAAAAAATCAGCGGCAAAGAAAACTGCTACTAAAAAAGCGGCTCCAAAAAAACCGGCGGTAAAGAAAACTGCTACTAAAAAAACTGCCGCCAAGAAAGATACAGGCAAGAAGCAAATAAAAGAAAAAACTGTAACAATTAAGCAGGGTGCATATCCCGATTTAATTAATACAAGACTGGAACAAATCAGATTTAGATTTCAAGAGATGAAAACAGACGGTTTGGTAGTAAATTATTTACCTAACATTTGCTATTTGACCAACTTCTCCGGTTCTAATGCTACGCTGATTATCTTCAAAGAAGAGATTTTCTTCTTCACAGATGACAGATACGAAGAGCAAATTAAAACCGAACTATATCCGCTTCCAGGATTAAAAACATTTATCACCCGTGATGTCTGGAAATATTGTATGGACAAAAAAGTCTTAAAAGATATTAAGATGTTGGCATTTGAAGGCGATAGAGTAGGCTACTCGGAAGCGGTAGCTACAAGAAATAAAATTCGTCCGCTTAAATTCAAACCTGCGGACGACAAGGAAGTCGAAAGATATACAATGCCAAAAGCACCGGAAGAGCTTGCAAATATCGAAGAAGCATGCAGACTTGCCGAGGCTACTTACAAGAAAGTTTTAAGACATATCAAGCCCGGTGTTACGGAAAAAGAAATTGCTAATGAAATTGCCTATATTTCAAGAAAACTCGGCTCCGAAAAAGACCCGTTTGATATTATCGTTGCCAGCGGCGCCCGCGGTGCAATTGTTCATGGCACTCCGACCGATAAGAAAATCAAAGTTGGTGATGTGATTATTATGGACTTTGGCTGTACGTATAATGGTTTTGTAAGCGATATTACTCGGACAGTGGCAGTAGGCAAAGCAACAAAAGAGCAAAAAGAGGTTTACAAGCTTTTGGTTAATGCAAAAGATTCTGCAATCAAGGAAGTTCACCCGCTGATGAATGGCATTCATCTTGATTTGGTTGCAAGGGATATAATTAAAAAAGCAGGCTATGGCGATTATTTCAAGCATTCACTGGGTCATGGTGTTGGGCTTGTCGTCCACGAATCCCCGATAATTAATTTCCTATACGAAGGACAGATTATTCCCGAAGATATAGTACTGGCAATTGAGCCGGGTGTCTATATTCCGGGTAAATTCGGTATGCGTGTAGAAGATGATATATTCGTTACACGGGAGGGCGCCCGCTATCTAACAAAAGCACCCGAAGAATTACCTATTATTTAATCTATCCATTAAATAATTGTTATAACAAAAGAGGCTGTCAAAATGAACAGCCTCTTTATTATTATAAGCCATACTTTCGTTGAAACTTAACGGAATCCCGAAACGTGTAAAAATCATACAAATAATAAAATAGTAATTAATCAAAATCGCTCATAAGTGTAGAGGCATTTTGCCTCTACACTTTAATATTTATATACTATGAAAAGCATAATAATTATAATACTAATAGTGGCATTCCTGCCGGCTCAATCCG
>CAZOOR010000024.1:0-35305 GCA_964581505.1 uncultured Hyphomicrobiales bacterium | reverse complement strand
TTTTTTGTGGGCCCTGAGGGACTTGAACCCCCAGCCTACGGATTATGAGTCCGGCGCTCTAACCAATTGAGCTAAGGGCCCCATTTTTTTCATCTTAACAAATGAAGATTTGCAATTTATGAAAATTTTTGTTTTTAATAAAACTAAAAATTAAATAGTCCTACAAAAATACCAAACTGTACCGACAAACCACTTGTTGATATTTTATCAGGAACGTTTTCCATAGCAACCGAGGAGTTATATTCCCAATCGGGTGAAAAGGAGAAATTATAGCCTGCCGACGCACGCACCATTAAATATGGTTTAATTGCATATTCCAAATATAAATGCGGCTGGACGAAAGTGTAAGTGCCTCTAATACTCTTTACAAAATATTTGCCGTCATTGTTAGGTTTGAAATCCGCCCAATCGGAATTATTTCTCGTATTATATATTTCTTGTTTCATCTCGGACCAACCGACCTGAATACCGGGCAATACGGCAAAATGTTCAAAGGGAACAAACCCATAATCAATTGTGAAACCCATATAGCTCAGCGATAAACTTGAGCCGTATTTTGTAGTATCCGTATCCTTGCTAACATTATTTACACCAGTCAGGCCGAAAAAACCTAAACGAATATTAGGAATAATACCTATACCCGTAAAGCCATGAACACCCGACAAGTACATTGAGCCTTCGTATTCCGGCAATTTAAAATCATTTTTTAGTTTTGTATTAATTTCATCATAATTAATAAATGTCATTGTGCCTAAATATCCCGCACCAATGGCAAAATATACAGGAGACTCATTTGGAAGTGGTGCTTCTTCAAAATCCATATCATCTAATTCATCATCTTGAGCTTTTAGCACAGGGCTGATTAATAGCATTAAAAAGAACAAGAACATCATCTTTTTCATAATATCACCGAATTATTTTTCTAAACGTAATCTATCGCAATGAAAAACGAATGCTATATTAAAATATTACATTCAAAATCAATCAAAATCTAATAGATTATTACAATCTAAGCTAATTTGAAGCCTATTTTCTTGAAAGCGTCTCTTATCTTTGGTTCGAGCCAAATCACAAGAATAGCGAAGAAAGCACCTGCAATCAAATCCACAACATAATGATAACGCAAATATACCGTTGCCACTATAAGACTTGTCCCTATAAAAGCAATGAGCCATCTGAAACTCGACCTATTTTTAAATGAAAGCCAAATATTGATAATCGTTATCATAGTATGCCCGGAAGGCATACAGTCCCGATTAACAGCATCAATAGGCGCCAGTGGCACGGAATGCTTAATGCCACCACCAACATTGACAAGTTCACGCATAAAGTCCGTTAAAAACACACCCGGGAGTTCGGTATTCAGCAGATTGAAATCATATAACGTAAATCTTGGACCAACAGCCGGTATGAAGAAATATAAAAGATAGCTGAAGAAAAAACCGAATGCTATTACCCGCGTAAAAGCAACATAGTCTTTTGCATCTTTTTTTATATATAATTCCAAACTAACGGCAACAGGCATAACAAAAAACATCATATACGAGAACTGTAAAAATTCCGTAAGCCAAGGAGTTGCAAATTTTTCAAGAAAATCAGCCGGATTTCCACCGAACAAAGCAACATCCCACTTAATAAGTAGCCAATCCAAATCATTCGGATTCACAGTTCTAACATATATTTGCGTTTGTGTATATATATAAAAAATCAGAGGTATTACATAGAGATATCTAACCGGTTTAAAAAACGAACCGGCATTGTATTTTTCCACTATTGTAGCTAATGTGATAATTGATGTGATAATAAAGAGGTTAATAAAAACATAAGCCCTTGCATCGACTACCACCTTGAAAAATACAATTGATAATAAGGTGTATAGAAACAAAATCCCAATAGTATAAATATCAATCAAATTGAGTATCTCTTTTAGATTATACTTTAATAGAGGTTCGCTTATTTTTTTCGATTGCTTATTCATTATTAAATATTTTTATTTCATTATACAAATCAATAAAATCCAAATATGACAACATTTCAGGACGTTTATTTAATAGGTATGGTTTATTTTCGTCAAAATATTCCGTTAATTCGGCAGTTCTGTTTTCAGTTACTGTATTGAAATAATTCTTCAAAGAATTTCGTAATTGCTTTCGCCGTTGGTTAAAGGCAATCTTAACCATTGTCATAACGGAATTATAAAGATTTTCCGATATTTCCTTACCAAATGTCAGCTCTACAATTGCCGATGTTACTTTTGGTGGCGGATAAAAACTCTGTGGAGATACATCGAAATGATAGCTGCACTCTCCGACCAAATCAACGGCAATTGTCGTTATACCATACTGTTTGTTTCCGGGTGAAGCACTCAGTCTGCGTGCAACCTCCTTCTGCAACATCAATTGTGCTTTTTCGATATACCGTCTATTTTCAATTAAGAAGAAAATAATATCAGAAGAAATATTATAAGGGATATTACCAATAATTTTCAGTTTTTTCCCTGCTTCCAAGGCGGCGGTAAATTGCTTAGGAATATTAATATTTCTAATATCCTCATTGATTAAACTAAAAGATGAATTTTGTGAAGATGGAAATTGGGCTTTCAAATACTCAATTGCACGCCCATCTAATTCAACTGCTGTCAATGAGGCACATCGCCCGAAAAGATGTTCGGTCAAAGCCCCCATACCGGGTCCAATTTCCAGAACAATATCATTATCCTTTAAATCAAAAGTATTAATTATCTTTTGAATCACATTATTATCCCTAAGGAAATTCTGTCCTAAGGATTTTTTTGGTCTGAGCTTGTCCATCTATGCAAATAGTTCTTTGAAAGCGTTAGAAAAAGTCTTTTGATTTTCTTCCAATGCTTGTGAAACAACTTTAGTTTCCGAAATTAGAGGCATAAAACTTGTATCCCCATTCCATCTGGGAACAATATGAAAATGCAAATGTCCCGGAACACCGGCTCCCGCTTCTCTGCCGAGATTTGCACCAATATTGAAGCCATGAGGCTTAACGCAATGATTCAATACTTTGATGCTATCTTTAATCAGCAACATTATTGCAAGCATTTCTTCCTGAGTTAATTCGTCAAACTCCCCGATATGCCGCAATGGTGCAATCAGGAAATGCCCGTTATTATACGGGAAACGATTCAGCATTGCAAAGCATAGCTCACGTCTTGCAATGACCAATAATTCCTCGTCTCTTTCGGGAGCATTAATAGCTTCACAAAAGAAGCATAAATCCTTCTTTTTCTCATCTTCGTCTTTGAACGTGTCAATATACTTCGAGCGCCACGGGGACCACAGAGTATTCATATTATATCCAAATTATTTAAGCAATAATCATTTAAATTAAAAAAAAACGCTTACTTATAAAAAAAGCAAGCGTTTATAAAAACAAAACAACTATCTACAAGGCAAAGCGAATATCTACGCTTGCTTGAATGGCACTGACTTTCCAACTCTCATGGGGTGAAGCATTTGTCAAACCCATATTATAGAAGAAGCCAGGAATAATATCTATTTTGCCACCGGTAATTATTTCATATTGAACACCCATCTTCAAAGCAAAGCGGGTAGAAGCACTTCCCTGTCCCTTGCCGATGTCTCCGTCATAAACTATGATAGTTCTGTCATTGTCTTCATATTTCAAGTTAGGGTCATTGCCCCTAACAAATTTTGCATTATCGGGGTGGGTCAATAAAAACTTCTGCGTTAAATTATTTGACATAATGAAATCAAAAGTCGGACCAACCGTTAAGACCAATCCTGCAACAAGATTAAATTTATACATTAGGTCTAATGACAACATATTGTATGATACATCAACAGTATGGTCGGTAGATGAGATAATAGTCGTCAAACCACCCTTACCGTCCTGCACCAAAGAAGGATATTCATCACCTACTTTTTCAAAATATGCCGGTAGTGAATTATATAAGAAGCGAGCAACAAGCGAATGCTTTGAATCTACATTACCCAAAATATGCTCATAGAAAAAACCTATATGGAAACCATTTGAACTGCCATTCTCAAAGAACGGGCATAAAGGGTCCTCTGCAAATGATGCCAGATTTACACTATGCATCGACATATTGTAACCGAGAACCGGTCCTAAATATATTACCGAGCTTGATGTACCTGGCTTTAAAGGATCTGATGTAGTACCCTGCGCCATTAAATCAGTTGATAAAACTACCGTTGAAATAAGAAGTCCAAGAATCAGTAAACGAAACTTCATAATTTACACCTAATTTTATTTTATAATAATAAATATAATATTCTTAGTAAAAGCGTGAGCCGTAATCTTCAAAACATACACGCCATTTGTTAAAGAACTAATTTCAAATATACGTGAATTGTTGCCTTTTTTCAAAAATATTTTTCGAGAAAAGAAAGATTTTTTGCCATTTATGTCAAAAACAGCCATATTAACCGCTATATCCTCGTAAACATTAAACTCGCAATTCAGTTTATCACTTGCAGGATTAGGATGAATTTGCACATTAAATCTGCTGTTGTCCAATATGACTGCACGTATATTGAAGACACAAACGTTTTCGATTTCTGTAATTACATTTTTTCCATTTTCATCAAAACATCTGTCAGTCGAAATATTTATTTCTATATTCGGCTTTTTGTCTTCATATAAAAATACATAAAAAGGCAATATGATTTTCCATTTTATTTCATCTTCCGATAAAATAATTTCTTCCAAAGGAGTAAGGAACACCTTGTCAATTGTCTGTAAGACTTTGCATTTAATAGTTTTAGCGAATTTTTTGCCTGTCAAAACAAGTTCCACTGTATCCTTAGTAATCATATAATTCTGCTTATTCATTTTCAATTTTATCTGCATTATTACAGGTCTATTAGCAGAATTCGGAAAAGTTCCGTTCATTTCCCAGTGCAGACTGTCGCCCGGACTTGTTTTAAATCCGGGTATATTACCGAGAATAATCTTATTTTGAACAATACTTATCTGCTTTTCGGTTGTAGAAAAGATTGTATCATTTATGACGGATTTTACACGTATCGTTCCTGTTCCCGCTTCGGAAGCATCAACATTAACGTCTAAACTAAAAGTTGAATCCACGGCAAGAGTAGAAGGAATTACAGGCTTTTTTTGCCATTCGGCAGTCAGATTTTCGTCCGATAATTCAAGCGATGTAATATCGAAATCAATATTGCCCGTATTGTGAATCGAATAAGTATAAATATAGTCATGACAAGCAAGCACTTCGTCCCTACCTACAATTTTTTCAACCGCTCTAATTGTATCCATCATTATTGCCGTACCGAACAATTTGAAATAGACTGTATCCCTGCCGTAATTAGGAGCGGCATCTGTAACAACACCTATTTCCGCTTGGTGATAGCCAAGTGTTTTCGGATTAAAATTTATTTGTGCGGAATACTTGCCGGCAACCGGTAGTTTGAGATTTTTTAACTTTGTCAGGTCAATAGTAAAATCATCTATTCCCGAAGACTTAACAAAAGCACTATAAATCAATAATTGTTCGTTACCGCTTGACTCAATAATTATGGCAAGAGAATCGTTTGAACTATAATAATTTACAATTCCAAAATCAATGTCATAGGTCTTAACAGCAGGAATAGTCCCTCTACCCTTCAATTCATATACAATCGGTTTATGTTTATCCCAATCACAGGAATATTCAACCTTTAAATCGAAATCAGATGCCGCAGACGGAATAAATGAACTGTTTATTTCTACGCTCTCATTCGGTTTAATTGCATAATTAACGGCGAACAAATCTACTCTGTCGAAATCATTACAATCAGCTATTGTTGCTTTATATTTTATCCTACCAAGCCAATTGCCCGTATTCTTAATAACAATTACAGTGTCATTCTTTGTGCCAACTCGTCTATCACCCCAATCAATGATAATAGATTCAAAATTAGGGGCGCCGCCTGTACCCGTTACCGTTGAATGCACATCAATATTTTTACTATTTTTCCAATAAATATCGTTCGTAAAAGTGCCTACGGAATCGGGCAAAAAGCAAACCCTAATAAACAAAGTATCACCGGGTTTCAATGTTTTTGGAAAAACACCCACAGTATCAACTGAAAATTTCTTATGCAATGAATTAAACACAAGGGAATTAATAACAATATCAGCATTGCCGCCATTTACGATATATATCTTCGAGCAAGTTGTATCACCCACCCTAATAATACCAAAATTGTGATTCGCCGTTATCAAATTAAATTTCAATACGCGTGCCTTAACCGGTATGCGCGAGAGCAAATCGCAATCATAAACCAGTACAAGTTGATTGCTAACAGTTGTTGTATCCCCATTTGGTTTAAAACACATTATCCCTTTGATTGTATCACCTGGTGGCAAATAGTAAGGTAGTTTCTTATTCAAAGAGAACAACACCCTTGTATCATTTTTTGCCAAATACGCACCCTTAATCAATAGGGTATCACTACCGTCATTGATAATAATAAATCTCCTACAAACCGAATCACGAACTTCAACATTACCATAGTCAAATTCCGCAGGAATCCTAACACGTAATTTGTTATAACGGAATCTAAACCTACGTCCATTTCCATTTCGGTCGCGTATGTCAATTACAAACGCTCCATCAAGTCTTGCATCAATGATTTCCGCATTAATTTTGATAAAAGTGGTTGTATCTGTTATCGGAGTAATATTCCAAGTGAAATTATATGTACTATCCTCAATAACCTGAGCATAGTCAAGACCGGTATTGATGGTATCAATCCAAGGTTTCAGGAACTCCTCAAAAGCAAAGCCGTTGACCTTTCCGCAATCATAAGATAATTCAATAATAGGTGGTATTGTGTCTTTCAAGTATGGGTTATTAATAGATGAACCAATCGTATGAGCATAAGCATCGGCATGCCCGACACCCGACAAGACTGCCGAAAAACCTCCATGCTGACACTTAATACTATGTTTACCTTTGCTAATTGCAAAACGTGCATAATGCAAACTCGTTCCGGAGATAGTGTCTTTTGCAATAGTTGTAAAATCAGTGAGCAAACGATTATCAAATATTAATGTATTTAATGAGCGTTTGGTAGCAATGAGGGATACAAAATGTTTTTTAAACTGTCCGGGATTTTGTGGTGGATTACCGAGCGACATAAAGATAACACTTTGTACAAACTGCTCGATAGATGGAACAGTTAACAAAGCAGGGTCATAATCAGTTCTGTCTTGGTCTTCTCCATGACGCATCAAATATTGTCCGATTTGAATTGGTTTATCGGCAACCCAATATGCAGGTGATGCAAAGGATTTTAATGATTTAAAATCACCGGAATCTCTTAAAAACAAACTGATATAGCCGGTTTCTGTTTTTATATTTACTCTTGTATTAGGATAGAAGCAGCTAACCCTCATCATATCACCGTGAGTATAAAAGCTATTCGGCAATAGTTTAATCGTAGCATATTTCCTACCCCAGGATTTTACAGGATGCAACATTTCCACAAGGTGATTTTTTGAATCCCAATTAGGTGCTAAAAACTGAGGGACAGCGGCTCGAACATGACCTGATAGAAAACCAAACGGCTTATTACCTGTAACAACCGTTCCAGTCAAATCTCCTTCACCTTTCGGTTTTGCCGCCGATTTCACCAAATAACATTCTCCTTTGTTTAGAGTTACCGAATAATTTCTATAAAGCTGTTTCCTACCGGCAGTAATTGCTCTCGGTCTGAAATTAATTACAGTTCCGTCCTCATCGGCAATCATTAAAAACTCGCTCGAACGGGGCTTTAATGCCCTTGCAGAGTCAATAGGCGACATAAGAGGATAGGTATGATACTGGTCATTTGCCTGCGACAAAACCACATAACGTTTGCCCCATCTATTTACAGGAATTGCGGCATAAGAATCTGTTGTTTGTGGTTGGCTATTAAATGCTGTAACAGTTATCGGCAAATCGGATAATACTTCAATTGCATTATCCAAAGCTACCTCACTCCTATACATTTCCAAATCTACGTCAATATTGACAATAAGAATTGAATCCTTTTTTAGGACATACTGCTCTTCAGTGTGATAGGGTTGTCTTACTTTTACAATTGTTTCTTCTCTTGCAGTAATATATAATTGCAAAAGAAGCCCGGGATTGACAGCAATATAATTTTCATTCTGCATAAAACTAACAAGAAAACGCGTACCTTCATAAGCCGAGTATTGCTCTGCTTTGGTATTCACTCCGAAACATAGAAGCACAAGCAATATAAGTAGATATTTTTTCATCGGTATTTATTCCTTATTGTGTTTATCTTCTCGTTCTATAGACAATCGTATCTTGCGAGGCTTTGCTTCGCTCCATCTGAAGCCGGGCAAATAGAACTCTTTCGGGTCTATGATTAAATGAGACGGATAGAACTCTCCGTTAACTCCTCCCAACCAATTGATTTTATCAACTTCGCCGCTGTCAAAACTGACAATGAGCGAATCGCAACTGCTTGATTGTACGCCTGCTCCGCTACTATCTTCCGTTATAAAATATAAACTCTTGGCATTCCCGAAACCAAATATAGCATTTATTGAATCATTTTCAAACTTTATTATTATTTCATCACCGACAACCTGATTAATATTCTGCAAATCTAATGTATCGTCTCGACTGCAAGCAATTGAATTCCCAATTGCACGCAGTTCTTTGATTTTCATATCCGGCAGAAATATTGTTATGGAATCGGCATACAGTTGAGTGGAGTCATACCACACAATAGGAACACCGATTAGTTCAACTTTTCCCGCTGTTTTATAATATACTGCCGTATCGGCTTTTGCCGCAAGCTCCTTCTGCCGGAACTCGACACTATCAATAAAATAATAAATCTCTTGTTTATTTTCGCTGTCAATTATGGATTTCATATATTTTGCTTTGATGGACAAAGTATCCAATCGGACAACATAATTTGAATCAGATGTATTCCGGTCTAAATCCAAACTATCATCGGAAGAATACCCGACAGAATCGACTGCAATAGTATCAATTTGAAAAAGACGCGGCTCTGCTTTTACTATCGTAATATTCTTGCTCGGATAATGTTCAAGGGTATCACCCAATAAATATGTATTAGAGTACTTGCCACGAATAAGCACATTGCCGTAAGCAAAACTATTCTTATTTTTTCTGTGATAAATGAGCCTATCTGCATAAATAATTGCCGAATCATCTTCAATTTTTACATTATTACGGAAATCGGCAATAAGTGTCTCTGTCGAATATGTCCCTTCCTTAGCAGTTAGCACAGTCTTTCCATCCATCATTTTCATTCCCGAAAATGATGATGCAATTTTTGAGTTCCCGTAATAAACTCCGCGCGGAGTGAACAAATCCAATTCCCGCTGATTAATATGTACATTACCGCTTAGTACAGCTCTGTTCTCATTTAAGTACTGAACGGCATTATCGCATTCAACAGTTACATCGCCCTGAAGTAGAACCACATTTCCACTAAACTCTCGAATTTCATTATTGGCTCCACGTACCCCCACCAGACTATCCGCATACTGCAAAATAATCGGTTGCATCTGCCTGTTTCCTTGCGACTGTACAACGAAAGTCAGCAAAGTAAAAACATAAAAAATATTAAATAAGTATCTAATGACCATATTTATTTAGCGATTTAATTTTTTCCAAATACAAAAAATAATTCTCATCATCAAAACAACAGAAGTACACACTATCTATAAACATATCTATCTTTAAAAAGTTACTTACAGCCTCAAAAGCAATAGCAACAGCATCTTTCTTCGGATAGCGATAAACTCCTGTACTGATATTAGGGAAAGCAATAGTTTTAACATTATTCTCTGCGGCAAGTCGCAATGAATTATAATAGGCATTATATAATTTTTGCGGTTCATTATTGTTACCACCGTTCCAATAAGGACCGACAGTATGAATAACATATTTAGCCGGCAAGTTATAACCACGCGTAATAACTGCTTCGCCGACAGGCAAAGAACCGATTTTTTCAATAATTGTTCGGCATTCATCAAGTAATTGATTGCCTGCGGCACGGTGTATTGCCCCATCAACACCACCACCACCACGCAATCCACTGTTGGCGGCATTAACAATCGCATCAACATTTAATTTGCTTATATCATCTTGGATAACTTCAAGCATTTTGCAACCTATTCTTTTCTCGAAAAAGTAGCGAGACGCATACAAATTAAGTCCTGAATATTCTGCACAAGACTTTCCGGCACATTATGATTCATAACCATAATGGCAAATGCCAGATACTCACCATCGGAAGTAAGCACATATCCGGCAAGATTTGTTACATTGTTCATTGAGCCTGTTTTGGCATAAATTCTTTTCTCGGCACGCGAATTTGTCATACGCCGCTTTAGCGTACCTTTCTTGCCGGGGCGAGCCAATGTAGCAATAAACATTTTTTTATATTTCGATAAATATATTTTGAACAGTAAATCCACAATGTATTTCGGTTGCAGAAGATTGTAGCGAGACAAACCCGAGCCGTCATAGAGTAGTACATTATTGGAAGGAATACCTATGCTTTTGCAATATTTCTTAACCATATCACAGCCCGTAGCAAAACTGCCTATACCCTTACCTTCCTTACCGATAGTTTTTAGAACCATTTCCGCCGCAAGATTGTTGCTTGTCTTATTTATATTTTCGATAATTTTAATTAATCGGGGAGATTTGTATTGCAGAAATGGAGACATAGTCAAGTAGTTAATATCATATCCCGCCGAAGCATAATCCAGCAACGCCCCGCGCAACAGAATATCATGAGACTTTAAGGACTGTTTGAATAAATTCAAAAAATATAAGACAGGTGCATTCACCGCAATCTCAATACTTGCACTCTGCTGATGTAAAGAATCGTAGGGCAAGCCGCCAAACAGTTCTATAATCTCATAATCCTTATTTCGTACAGCTGTAATTTCTTCCGGCTTATCGGGTGCAAGCGTCAGCACATGATTATAAATCTTAACGAAATTGTTCAATGGTTCAATTGACATTTCGGTTTGAGAGCCGGTAGAATCACCGGAATTGATTGTAATTGTAATTTTATTATCAAATACAGCAATAGGTGCAACGGGTGCGGCAAAAGGATATATTAAATCATCAACAGACCAGCCGGGAGCATAATATTGACTATCGAAATATCTGTCATCACAAATTAAATTTCCTTTGATTTCCCTAATACCCGCCGCATACAATTTTTCTGCCCAATTATTGAACAAGTCATTAATATCAGTATTAAACTTTTCCGACATAGTCGGGTCGCCCGAAGCACGCAAAATCACATTTCCGGTAAAAATCCCCCTCTTTGATTTCGCACCGTCTAAATATAAATTATCGGAATATCTGAAATCCGGTTTCAATATATTCAAAGCCGCCGATGTGGTGAATAATTTAGTAAGAGAAGCGGGAATAAGATTATTCGATTCATTTTGTTTGAAAATTGTCTCGCCGGTTTTGCACGAACGTATATATACACCACAGACGGCATTTGCCAAATCCGGGTTATCTAAAATTGAAGCAATGTCTTCCCTTAATATTGTCAGCGGTGCTTTGCGAACAATCTTTTTGACAGGAACCAAACTGTCCTGCCCCGCTCCAAAAAGCAGGGCAGGCAGAAATAAGGCATAACAGAAAAGCAATATTTTCGTAGATAAACGCAAAGACTATCTCTGTAATAACTCTGTATTAAAAATATAACTCAAACCGAATTTAATTGCCGCCGGCTGAATATTGAATTTTTGAAACTTGTTCATTGTCAGCAAATCGGGAGAAAAAGCATCGGACAGTGCATATTCACCCTGAATTAGGAGATTCAATCTTCCGAAATTTGTTTTCACCAGCGGTATTAAAGCACCGATATGAATATCAATCATAGTCTTCATACTTTCTTTTGCATACAAATATGTATATGTGTTGCCGGTTGTAGTTGCATTATCGGACTCAGCCGCCATAGGAATACCAATATTGACACCAAAGATAAATCCTGAAATATGGAAATTAGGTGCAATAGTAAAATATGACAATTTGTCCACCCAGTTTACATCTTCATCTCCATAGAGTTTAAATTTATACGGATACGAAACATAAGCCAAGTCCAACAAAAATCCCAAATTATTATCGGTTCCGAAAGGAACAAAAACTTGCGCCCCTATATCAGGCATAGAAGTAAACACATAGCCGTTCTTGACGCCTTTTGGTGAATCAAGTGTATTCACACCACCCTTAAATGCAAAAGCCAAGCCGACACCGAAGGGATAATAATCGCTTGCCGGATATTCAATTGCGGCATCGGAATATTCGTTATCGCTATGCTTCCCACCCTGTGCCATAAGCATATTTGCCGACATTGCAAAAGCTAACAAAATAAAAAGAATTCTGTTCATAAGTCCCCCATTGTTTGAAAAAATTAAAAATTAATAATATCAGTTACTAAATTTAATAAAAAATCGTCTAATAGCCGTAAATATTTTTGAAACTATGGAGAAGAAAATGCCAAGAACATATACATACAAAGCGGAAATGAAACAATTACTGAAACTTATTGTTCATTCCCTATATACTAATCCGGAAATTTTCATCAGGGAGCTTGTCTCAAATTCATCTGATACATTGAACAAACTGCGGTTTCTCAAATTGACGAAAGAAGACATATACCAAGCCGATAAAGAATTAAGAATAGATATTAAAATTGATAAAGATGCGCAGACATTCTCAATCAGCGATACAGGGACGGGAATGACCGAAGAGGACTTGAAGAAACGTATCGGGACTGTTGCAAGCTCCGGCACTATGGAATTTCTGAACAATATCAAAGAGTCCAATTCTACTCTTGATGCAAATCTTATCGGTCAATTCGGGGTCGGTTTTTATTCCGTATTTATGGTTACAGATGAGGTTATAATAGAAACAAGATATGCTTCACCTGATGCAAAATCCTACAGATGGAAATCAAAAGGCGAAGAGAAGTTTTCTATTGAAGAAATTGAAGATAGAGACCGTGGCACTACAATCACATTCAAATTAAAAGATGAATACAAGCAATTTGCCGATGAATTTACCGTAAAAGAAGTACTCAGAAAATACTCTAATTTTGTAGATTTTCCGGTTTATCTAAATGACGAAAAAGTCAATAATGTTAAAGCAATTTGGCACAAAAAGAAAGACGAAGTCAGCAATGAAGAGTTGAATGATTTCTACAAATTTATTTCCGGCGATTCGGAAGAACCGCTAGGACATTTGCATTTGAATATCGAGGGTAATGTTAATTTCAAAGCATTACTGTTTATTCCTGCAACTGCACCTCCAACATTTATGCGGGACTTTTCCGAAAAGACATTGCAACTATATTCAAACAAAGTTTTCATCAGCGATGAAATTACCGAGATACTGCCCGAAGAATTGCGTTTTCTCAAAGGAGTTGTAGATACAGAAGATTTGCCGCTCAATGTATCAAGAGAAGTTATTCAGTCCAGTGCTTTGACTGCAAAAATCAAACAAGTAATTACATCGCGCATTATTCAACTGCTCGAAGACTGGGCAAAGAATGATAAAGAAAAATATCTGAAATTTTTCAAAAATTTCGGAAGCCTGCTTAAAATGGGTATCACATCTAATTATTCAATGAAAGACAGATTGGTAGAGTTGTATCGTTTCCCAACATCACGCACTAATGACGATGAACTTATATCTTTTGCAGAGTATATGGCAAGAATGAAGCCCGAGCAGAAAGAAATCTATTACATAGCCGGGGATAATATTGAAACTATTAAGAACAATCCGAACCTCGAATATTTCAAATCAAAAGATTATGAAGTTATATACCTAATCGACCCGGTCGATTTATTTGTTTTTCCTTATATTTTCGAGTATTCCAAAAAACCGATTATCTCAATCGAGAAAGCAGATATTGCAAAAGATAAGGATAGTGCAAATGAAGAAAATGAAAATTTAAAGAATAACGAAGATAATACAAAGTTTATCGAAAAAATCAAAGAAATCTTAGGCGACAAAGTGGAAGACGTAAAAATTTCAAGTCGTTTGGTAGATTCACCCGTAACCCTTGTAGCCGGAAAAAATGCCCTCGACCAGCAAACAGAGAAAATGATGCAAATGATGGATAAGGATTTTAAAGGTGCAAAGAAAATATTTGAAATAAACTTAAATCATAAATTAATAAAGAACTTAATGAATTTACATAAAACTGATTCGGATAGTGAATTATTGCACAATTCCATTGTGCAATTGTTTGATGGCTCTAATCTTCTTTACGGGAAAATAGATTCACCGGTTGATTTTGTTTCGCGTATGTTTGAATTTATGACCAAGGCTACAAAATAAATTTACAACTTAAAAGTTATAAATATATTATAGTGGTTTTTTAAAAAAGTAAATAAATAATTTTGATTTTCGAGGCAAATGTATGAAATTATCCGAATTTAAGTTCACAATTCCAAAAAATGCAATAGCTAAATTCCCGGCTGACCCGCGCGACAATGCTAAGATGCTTGTCCTCGACCGTGAAACAGGTAAAATGCAGAATAAAAAGTTCAAAAATTTAATCAACTTCTTGGAAAAAGGCGATTGTCTTGTTTTGAATGAAACAAAAGTTTTTCCCGCCAGATTGTTTGGCAAAAAAGAAAAAACCAATGCAACAATTGAAGTTATGCTACTTCGCGAGCTAAAAGCCGAAGAACGTATCTGGGACGTTTTAGTCGAACCTGCACGCAAGGTAAGAATCGGCAATAAAATTTATTTCGATGAGGAGCAGTTTTATTGCGAAGTAATTGATAATACTACCTCAAGAGGAAGAACAGTAAGATTTAGCTACGAAGAAAATTTGTTCGAAATTATTGAAAGAATCGGTCAAATGCCGCTTCCTGCTTACATAGAGCGTACACCAACAGAAGCCGACAAAGAACTCTATCAATGCGTCTTTGCCAATGAAGACCATTTGGCATCAATTGCACCACCAACTGCCGGTCTGCACTTCACGGAAAAGCAACTTGCTAAAATTGAAGCCAAAGGCGTCAATATCGCAAAAGTTGTTTTAAATATAGGGCAAGGCGTTTTCGAGCAAATCGAAGTAGAAGATTTAACAAAGCATAGAATGTATTCCGAATTTTTTAATATCCCTTATTCAGCTGCCGAAACAATTAATCAATCCTTAAAGTCAAAAAAGAAAGTTATAGCTGTGGGTTCAAGTGTGGCACGCGCCCTTGAGGCTTCTGTGCTTACTACCGGTGCAGTCAAACCAAATAAAGGTTGGACGGATAAATTCATTTATCCCCCTTATGATTTCAAAGTTGTTAATGGATTTATTACTAATTTTAATTTGCCGGCATCACCGTCTTTACTGATGACATCTGCGTTTGCAGGGAAAGAGAATACATTCAAGGCAATTAAGAAAGCACAGAAAGACGACTACCGTTTCTTTGCATACGGCGATGCTATGTTAATCATTTAATTTTGCTATTTTATGGTTTAATTATTTCAAATAGGGCATTTCTAAGCGTGGGAATGCCTTTTTTTATCATAATACATTATATTACATTATGAGCGAAGAGAATACACATTTACTTGACGATTTCAACAAACAGTCTTATGACGAATGGGTGAATATCGCTGAAAAATCACTTAAAGGAAAAAAAATTTCGAAGCTCACTAAAACTAATTATGACGGTATCGAAATTAAACCCATCTATAATCCAGATGACCTCGGACAGTTAAGTGAACAACTTGCAAACATTCCAGGCGAATACCCATATATCAACGGTACTTCATCTTTACCGGAACATCATAAACCTGCTGTTTGCGGAATTATTTCCGCTTTCCGTCCCAAAGAATTCAATGAACAACTCTTGCATCTCCTAAATGCGGGGCAGAATGCAATCCATATTAAGTTGGTTTCACCTGATGATGATTTGAGCCAATACACTCATGGAGTTGTTATTACTTCGCTTAGTGATTTTGAAATTATTTTTACAAATATTGATATATCTCAATATCCATTATTTATTGAATTTGATTATTATACTAACTATGCTTTTGATTTATTTGAGAAATATCTAAACTCACTTGATTTGGACGCAGATGAATTAAACATCAATATTTGTTTCGACCCGATTGCAAATTTGCTCAATTTAGGCTACTCTCAATATGGTCTTTTTGATTTTTTGGGCTGTATAAACTGCACAACTGAAAATGAAAAGCATATTAACACAAAACTAATAAACATCAACGGAACAATATATAAGAACAAAGGATGCGGCACTGTACAGGAAATTGCTTTTGCACTTGCGGAAGCACTGGAATATATTTATAAATTATTAGACTTTGATTATCCTATTGATGAAGTAGCAACCAAAATTCATTTTACCATTAGTATCGGCAGCGACTTTTTCTCGGAAATTGCAAAAATCAGAGCAATGCGGGCTTTTTGGGCGTTTATTATTAAGGAACTCGGCGGTAATGATGAGTCTCAGAAACTAACCGTACATCTCGTTAGCGACTTAACAAATAAAAGTCCATTGGACAAAGAGACAAATATTTTACGCGAAACAGTAGAAACAGCCGCCGCTACTATTGCAGGTGCAGACACATTGTTATTATATCCCTACACATTTCCTTTTGAACAGACTAATGAATTGTCGCAGCGTGGAGCAAAAAATATTCAACTCATTTTACAACACGAAACCGATTTGAATAGCACACTCTCGCCTGCCGCCGGCTCTTGGTATATTGAATCTTTGACAAATGAAATGTTAAATAAAATCAAAGAATTGCTTAACGACATAGACAAACAAGGCGGCTTACTTGCCGCTCTGAAACAGGGTTATATCCAAGAACAAATTAAAGAGACAGCAAGTAAAAAATTAAATGACATACTAAGCGGTAAATCCTCATTCATAGGAGTAAATAAATACCCCAATCCAAAAGATAATATTGACAGCATTTATAATTTGCCGGTACAAACGGAATTGCAAGACTATTTGGACAAATTGGATTGTGATATTCCGGCGCCATTTCTTGAAAATGAACCTTTGCAAATTGAAGCACTTGATGATTTCAGACCCGCAGATATTTTTTATAATCTCCGCAGACGCAGTATGGAATACGAAAAATCATCGGGCAGGAAACCTCTTGTATTTATTGCCGCTATTGGAAGTATAAAAGAGCATAAAGCACGTGTTGATTTCACTCGGGATTTCCTCGCCACCGGTGGTTTTCATATTCAGTATAATGAAAAAGGGTATTCTGATACTGATGATGCCCTAACAGATTGGGAAAAGAGTGAAGCGAATATTTTTGTTGTCTGCTCAACTGATGCTCATTATATAAAAAATGTTCCCGAACTATGTAAAAAATTCAAGAAGAGCAAACCGGAAAGCAAAGGCGTTATGGCAGGTTTCCCGAAAGAAAAAATTGAAGAATACAGGCAGGCGGGAATTGATTATTTCATTCATTTTAAATCTAATATTGTCGTAATAATCAACGAACTTTACAATAACATCAAATAATCAATACGGTACAGACAAATGAAAAGAATAGATTTTTCAAAAGAAATAAATATTTTCGATAACAAAGATAAGGAAAGTAGCAGGAATATTTTTGCGTCCGAAGAAAATGTTCCTACACTTGAAAATATAGATATACTCCCTCTTTACACTAATGATAACCTTGCAGAATTAGAACATATCGGATTTACGGCGGGGCTTCCGCCCTATTTGCGGGGACCATATCCGACAATGTATGTAACGCGTCCTTGGACAATCAGACAGTATGCCGGTTTTTCAACAGCGGAAGAAAGCAATGCTTTTTATAAAAGGAATCTTGCCGCCGGACAAATGGGATTGTCTGTTGCCTTCGACCTGGCAACCCATAGAGGTTACGATTCGGACAACCCACGCGTAGTAGGCGATGTGGGCAAAGCCGGCGTAGCCATTGATTCTATACTTGATATGAAAACACTCTTTGACGGTATCCCTCTCGATAAGATGTCCGTATCAATGACAATGAACGGAGCGGTTCTACCCGTATTAGCATTTTATATAGTAGCCGCCGAAGAGCAAGGGGTTAGCCAAGAAAAACTAACAGGAACAATACAGAATGACATACTCAAAGAATATATGGTAAGGAATACATATATTTATCCTCCCGAAATGTCAATGCGTATTATTGCCGATATATTCGCCTATACTTCAAAGAATATGCCTAAATTCAACTCAATTTCCGTATCGGGTTACCATATGCAGGAAGCCGGTGCTACTGCGGATATAGAGATGGCATATACACTAGCAGACGGATTGGAATATATTAGGACGGGTATAAAAGCAGGATTGAATATTGACGACTTTGCTCCGCGTATTTCGTTTTTCTGGGGAAGCGGCAAGAACTTTTTTATGGAAATTGCAAAGATGCGAGCGGCTCGTATGCTATGGGCTAAACTTATTAAACAGTTCGAGCCGAAAAATCCAAAATCAATGGCACTGCGTACGCACACGCAAACATCAGGCTGGAGTTTGACCGAGCAAGACCCGTTCAATAATATAGCACGCACTTGCATCGAAGCAATGGCGGCGGCTATGGGTCATACTCAATCATTACATACTAATTCACTTGACGAAGCAATTGCATTGCCGACAGATTTTTCTGCACGTATAGCACGCAATACACAGATTTTCCTACAAGAAGAAACCGGTATCTGCAATGTTGTGGACCCATGGGGCGGTAGTTTCTTTGTCGAGACCTTGACTAATGATTTAATGAAAAAATCTTGGGAACACATTACGGAAATTGAAGAACTCGGCGGTATGACAAAAGCAATTGAAACAGGATTACCAAAAATGAGAATTGAGGAAGCCGCCGCTCGCAGACAGGCTCGTATTGATTCGGGCAAAGAAATTATTGTCGGCGTTAATAAATTTAGATTAGACAAAGAAGAACCTATCGAAATTCTCGAAGTGGATAATACTGCTGTAAGAGAACAACAAATCAATCGTCTAAATAAGATGAAGAGCGAAAGAAATAATAATGATGTTCAAAAAGCTCTAAATGCAATTACAGAGGCGGCGGCAAGTGAAGATGGCAACTTGCTCGAACTTACTATCGCCGCCGCAAGAGCAAGAGCCAGCTTAGGTGAAATTTCGGACGCAATTGAAAAAGTATGCGGGAGACATAAAGCAGTGATTAAATCAATATCAGGAGTTTACAGCTCCGAATTTTCAGACGGGAACAATTTGGAAGAAGTTAGAGAATTAACAGCCAAATTCCTTGAACTCGAAGGTCGCCGTCCGCGTATTCTTGTTGCAAAAATGGGACAGGACGGGCATGACCGCGGCGCCAAAGTTATTGCAACGGCGTTTGCCGATATGGGCTTTGATGTTGATATTGGTCCATTGTTCCAAACACCTAACGAAACAGCAAAGCAAGCAGTGGAGAACGATGTTCATATTATTGGCGTTAGTTCGCTTGCCGCAGGACATAAAACGCTCGTTCCACAACTTTATGAAGAACTTAAAAAGCTTGGCAGAGAAGACATCGGTATTATTGTCGGTGGTGTAATACCGGCACAGGATTATGATTTTCTGTACAAAAACGGAGCCGCAGAAATATTTGGACCCGGCACGGTAATACCCGATGCCGCAAAAAAAATTCTCGAAGAAATGATTGAACAAATCAATAATTAATCACAATAAAGTATTATTACAATGCCTAAAAAAACGGAATGGACACCGAACACAGATAATCCCGCTTTCACTACAAAAGTGAATGAAGGAATTAGTCATCGGCATTCCGCAAAGAAAAAAAATATCAAGAAATCCGGTTTGAAAAAAGCGGAGTTTTACATCAATGGAATTAAAGCCGGAAACAGAGCCGTATTGGCACAAGCCATTACAATACTCGAAAGCAATGCAGAAAAACATTTTCAATTAGGTCAGGAAATACTATCGGCGATTATCCAATATTCCGGCAATTCAATTCGCATTGGAATAACAGGCGCTCCCGGTGCAGGTAAAAGCACATTGATTGACACACTCGGCACAAAACTTTCGCGAGCAGGACATAAAGTTGCAGTACTTGCTGTTGACCCGAGCAGTTCAGTTTCCGGCGGTTCTATTCTCGGGGATAAAACCAGAATGGAAAATCTTTCCCGTGAAGAGAATGCCTTTATACGCCCTGCTCCCTCCGGTGATACACTCGGCGGGGTAGCCCGCAAGACACGGGAATCACTCATTGCTTGCGAAGCCGCCGGCTATGATATAATACTTATTGAAACTATCGGAGTCGGACAGAGTGAAATTACCGTTCGTTCTATGGTGGATTTCTTCCTGCTTATGTTACTTCCAAGCGAAGGGGACGAACTACAAGGAATAAAAAAAGGTACGGTAGAACTTGCTGACGCCATACTTGTCAATAAAGCGGACGGAGATAATATTAAAAATGCAGAACTAACAAAACACCAATACGAACAAGCCGTGCATTACATTCGCCAAGCAACAAAAGGCTGGGACACAGTTGTTGCTCTCGCTTCTGCTCTCAATGATACCGGTATTGAGCAATTGTGGGATATAGTCAAGAAATTTGAACAAAATACAAAGACAAGCAACATATTTTATAACCGCCGAAAAGAACAACAATTATCATGGTTTCGCTCATTGATAGAGAACAATTTGCTTGACGCTTTCTATGCAGATAAAAGAATCAAGAAGGAATGGCGCAATTGGGAAGATAAAATTAAGAACAATGAAATTGCGGTTTCAAATGCGGCTAATATTTTATTACAAAAATTTTTAGGGAAATGAAATTACTAATAGCATCAAATAATAAGCATAAGTTTAGCGAAATTGTCAAAATACTTAATGAGAAATTTCCCGGAAAGTACGAAGTCCTTTCACCGGCTGATTTATCAATAGTACTTGACGTTGAGGAAAACGCCAACACACTCGAAGGAAATGCAAAGCTTAAAGCCGAAGCATTTTTTGAACAAGCAAAAATTCCTGTTATTGCTGACGACACAGGTCTTGAAATTGATGCTCTCGGTGGTAAGCCCGGCGTTTACTCTGCACGATTTGCAGGCGAAGATGCGAGCGATAAAGATAATCGCCGCAAAGCCCTAAAACTATTGCAAGATATTCCTATGCACAAACGTAATGCACGCTTCCGAACAGTAATTTGCTATATTGATAGCAATGTAAAAGCATTTATTGACGGCAAATGCGAAGGAAAAATTATTGATGAGGAAAGAGGTGATGAAGGATTTGGCTATGACAGAATATTTATGCCTGACGGATTTAATCGTACATTTGCCGAAATGTCGGCTGACGAAAAAAATGAAATCAGCCATCGCGGAAGAGCAGTGAAAAACTTTGCCGTTTGGCTCGAAAAAAATAATATTTAGTTCAATCCATAGACTTTAAAACAAGGTATGCAATAGACAAATATTGCTTTGCCGATGATGAAGACATCGCCGTTTCGCAGGGCAAATTTGAAGAATAATAGCCATCGGCTTCTGTTGCGATTATTTCATCTGCTTCGTCCCGTGTTGCCGATTCAGTTAATTCGGGATAGAGCAACCCTCTATCACCAGCCATAGCACAACACCCCTGATATTCAGGGATAATCACTTCTGCGGCACAAGAACTTGCTATTTCTTCAAGTTTATTTTCGATATTCAATTTTATGGTGGAGCAAGTTTGGTGAAGAACTACACGCTCGCTTTTATTGGATAATTGCACATTTGGCAAGACATAATCAGCAAGGAATTCCGAAATATCAAGTATTGTCAAATCATCATATTTAATTTTCAGTTCATCGCTCAAATCATTTCGGCAGGATTTTGCAGTTTGTACGCATGATGATGAATCAAAGATAATGGGAAGTATGCCGCCCGCTGATTCATTCCAAAACATTTCAATTAACTTATTTATTGATTTTACATAAGCGGTATGAAATCCCTTTGACGAGAAAACCGTACCACAACAATAGTCATTAACATTCTCAGGTATTTTCAAATTAATTCGTGCTTTTTTGCATATACCCGAAATTACATCAAACAGAGAAGGTGCATCGCTATTTTTTGGTTTTCCAAGCATTCGGCTAATGCAAGTTGGGAAATACAGGAAATCATACTTGACACTTTCTTTATAAATAATTTTTACCGGCATTCCTAACTTATCGTTCCAATGCTCAATTTTATTTAGGTTAAATATACTTTTGTATGTATTTAATAATTTATTTATTGTTTCCGTTCCTAAAATATATTCTACCGAATGCCCCAAAAGAATAACAGACTTAGCCACCATTTGCAACAGAGCAAAATTCCCAGCAAAATAATCGGCAAGTTTTCGACTTAATTTCCCGTGAACAAAATTTCTATTGCTTTTAACAAGAACACCGGTATTTATCCCCACAGGACAAGCGACAGAACATAGTCCATCAACAGCACAAGTTTCATTAACATTATATTCAAAATCGCAATCATTATTAACATCTTGTATATAATTCCCTAAGTCTCTTTCTCTCATTAGAACAATCCTTTTGCGAGGACTTTGGCTCAAATCCGCACTCGGACAAACCGGCTCGCAAAAACCGCATTCAATACATTTATCCGATTCGTCATATAGGACGGGATAACTCTTTATATTTTCCAAATGACAAGTAGGATTTTCATTCAACAAAACACCCGGATTTAAGATATTGTCAGGGTCTAACAATGTTTTTATTCGCTTCATAATAGAATATGCATCGTTTCCCCACTGGCGTTCGACAAAGGGAGCAATATTCCTGCCCGTTCCGTGTTCCGCTTTCATCGAACCGCCAAAACGCTCAATGACAAGTTCTGCAAGTGCATTCATAAACGCATCGTAGCGTGCTATTTCATTTTTGTTATCAAAATTTTGCGTCAGCATAAAGTGCAAATTTCCGTCCATACCATGTCCGTAAATTCCTGTTTCAGTATATCCGTATTTAGCAAAAAGTTCAATTAATGCAGGGATTGCATTATGAATCACATCAAGCGGAAAACTAATATCTTCCAAAATAAAAGTCGTCCCGGGCGTTCTTGATGCACCTAAGGAAGGCAATAATCCGCTTCGTATGCTCCAAAGTTCAGATTGTTTTTGGCTGTCCCAAGTCAGTAGAGGCTTTTTCATTAGATTTAAATCATCGGATACTCTTTCCAAATCAACTAATTTTGCCTCAATGATACTTCGAGCGGATTCCTGAAATTCAAACAGAAGTATAGACATTGCATCATCAATCTCGCCGAGTAGAGCTTTGATTGCCGGCAAACTCTTTAGCGATTTTAGAGAATGATTATCAACAATTTCGAGAGCGGATACACCGGTCGCACGAACTTTTACAATTGCAGCGGCGGCATCAACTACATTTTGGAACACAAGCATACCCGTCAATTTCACCGGTTCGTTTGCAAATGTTTCAAATGTTGCAGAGGAAATAAAACCGAGTGTACCTTCCGAGCCAATAAGCAAATGTGCAAGAATATCAACAGGATTATCATAATCAAGAAAACTATTCAGCGAATAGCCGACTACATTTTTTATTTTATATTGCTCGCTTATCTTATTTACCAATGCTCCATTTGCTAAAACCTCTTCCCTAAAATCAAGCAATCCGTTATATATATCTGGTGCTTCTCTTTTTAATTTTTCGTTGGCACCATTCTTTTCGGTATCTACAATTACACCATTTGCAAGAATAAATCTAATGTCGGATATGGAATTATAAGCATTACGTAAAATGCCGCTCCGCATACCGCTGGAATTATTTGCTATAATACCACCAACCATACATGCCGATATTGATGCCGGGTCGGGACCAATCACCCTAGCAAATCGCTGTAGTTTTCTATTAAGATGTGCACCGTTCACTCCCGGCTGTGCTTTGATTTTTGAGCCTGTACTGATAATTTCGCTTTCCTTCCACGCACCGGCAAGAACAACAAGTATAGAATCGCTTAAACTCTGTCCAGATAGGCTGGTGCCTGCGGCACGGAAAGTAAGCGAATGCCCTGTATGCTTGGCGTATTCAAACAAAGAGATTATATCATACTCATCGGTGGGTTTGGCTATCACTTGCGGTTGCAATGAATAAAAACTTGCATCACGAGAGGCGGCGAGCAAATCAATGCTATTTCTGTTGAACTTATCGGCATTTAAGGAAATGTTCATCATCTACTCAAAATCAACAATTGCAAAATTTCAATATATAAATAAAAAAAGCGTTCAACAAATGTTAAACGCTTAATTCGATTACCTATTTTTCTTCTTATGGCGATTTTTTCTCAATCTTTTCTTCCTTTTGTGAGTCGCCATTTTATGACGTTTTCTTTTTTTTCCACACGGCATAATAATATCCCTAAATTAAATGATAAAAAATTATTTCTCTTCTTGCTCTTTTAATGCAGTATTAACTTTTGATAGAAAATCGGGTGACGGCTTGAAAACCGGAACATACCTTTTATCAAGAGGGACGAGTTCACCTGTTTTGGGATTGCGTGCCATTCTCGGCTTTCTGGCTTTATGTTTGAAAACACCAAATCCTCTTAATTCGATTCTTCTACCACCTGATATTGCATTGATAATACTTGAGAAAACTCCGTCCACAACAGCTTTAGTTTCAATTTTTGTCAACCCTGTTGCTTTTGCTATCTCCTCAACAATATCTGCCTTTGTCATAAACTTTCCTGATATAAATTAATAATTCTTTTAGTTGCAATAAATTATAAAAAGCAAATTTACAAAAGAGGTTCTTAAAAAAAAAATTTAAAAAAATGTTTATGAAAAAAAATTATTATTCTTGTTTTACGTCAAAGTAATTGATTGTTTTATTAGAAATAATATCAGGACAGCATATTCTCCCTTTTTTACCGCTTAATAAATATTTGCTAATATTTACCATTACTTAAAATGTAATTTGCTAATTACACATTAATAAGATAGTTTTGTATTTCATATTAAACCGGATTGGAAAAACAAGTGAATTGGACCAAACAACAATCGGAAGATGATAAGCAAATCCAATCGCAGTTGAATTCTTTGGGTAAATTACCAAAGCATATTGCTATGATTATGGATGGCAACGGCAGATGGGCTGTAGAAAAAGGACTTTCGCGTACCGAAGGGCATCGCGAAGGTATTGAGAGCGTGCGAGATATTGTCAAGGCTTCGTCCCAAATGGGTATAGAATATTTGACTCTTTACGCATTTTCTATTGAGAACTGGAAACGTCCCGCTTCGGAAGTTTCCGTCTTGATGAAACTCTTGGAATTTTTTCTAAAAGCAGAGTTGAACGACTTGCATAATAACAATGTAAGAGTGTTCACTATCGGCAAAACGAACTCCCTGCCGAAAACAATTCAGAAACTTCTTTTCGACTCTATGGAGAAAACAAAAGAAAATACGGGATTAACTCTGACACTTGCTCTCAGTTATAGCGGACGTTGGGATATTGTACGTGCAGTACAAATGATTGCTCTGGACGTTAGACGCGGTAAAGTTTCACCGGAGGATTTGTCGGACGAACTCTTTGCTTCATATTTGCAAACAAGCAAACTGCCCGACCCGGACCTGCTAATCAGAACAAGTGGCGAAATGCGGCTTAGTAATTTCCTACTGTGGGAACTTGCCTATTCCGAAATATATATTACGGATAAGTTTTGGCCCGAGTTCAGACGCAAAGATTTATATGAGGCTCTATATGATTATTTCAAAAGAGAAAGAAGATTCGGCAAAACTTCCGCCCAATTGCTTGACAGTGATTTACAAAACCGGAAATCTTATTTAATGAGGGTTTATGATGCGATTAAAAAGGATAAATAGTTTTATTATTCTTGTTATACTATTGTTTGGCAGTTTAGCTTTTGCATCTGCACAAACAAAAGCTAAAAAATATGTTATTGCCGGCATTAGTGTGGAAGGCAATAAGTTTTCTGATGCGCAGACAATTATTTCGCTTTCCGGTTTGAGAGCCGGCGAGCAAATTTCTATTCCCAACGATAATAAAATCAATACTGCAATCAAAACTTTATGGGCAAGGAAACAGTTCTCCGATGTAAAGATTATTGTTGAAAAAATGACACCTATGGGCGTTGTTCTCTTAATTAAGGTTGAAGAGAACCCTCGTCTTAATAGAATTGTTCTGCACAATAACGAAGAATTGACAGACGAAGACGCCAAAGAAGCAATCGGCAAAGTTCGTGGCGATATTATCTCGCCATACGAAGCATATAAGGCGGAAAAGAAATTAAAAGAAAAATATGCGGAAGAAGGTCTTGTCTTTGCAAAAGTTGATGCAGAATTATCGGATATTGATACAAACAATTATTCAAATTTAGATGTCAATGTAGAAGAAGGTGCTGAATATTATGTCAAATCAATTCGATTTGAAGGAAATAAATATTACGATGATGGCGAAATTGCAGGCACTTTTGATGATACACACACAAAAAGTTGGTATCAATTCTGGCGCTCTTCTGCTTTTAATATTAACGAGTACAAAAAAGATAAAGAACTTTTACTTAACTTCTACCGTAATAACGGCTTTCGGGATATTGAAATTGTCAAGGATACTGTTATTTACAATGACAAAAAGGAAACCGTTGATATTATTGTAACACTAAATGAGGGACATAGATTATTTGTCCGCAATATTGATTTTACGGGTAATTCCAAATATCCTACAGAACTACTTAAAAGACGCCTTGATTTCCAAAAAGGCGACCCGTTTAATTTGGATAAACTACAAAAGAACCTAAACGGCAACGAGGAACAAACCGATGCTAATTCCATATATATGAATACCGGCTACCTATTTTCACGTATGAATGTAGAGGAAATAAGGGTGCCACCCGATTCTGTGGATTTGAAAATATTCGTGTCAGAGGGCGACCGTGTAACTATTAGAAAAATTATTATCAAGGGAAACACAAAGACCAAAGACAAAGTAATTAGACGTGAATTGTTTACTCGTCCCGGCGACTTTTTCAATCGTGGGGCTATTATTCGTAGTGTAAGAGCATTAGGTATGCTTAATTATTTCAATCCGGAAGCACTGCGTCCCGATGTCAAAATGGTGGACAATACAAAAGTCGATATTGTTTATCAAGTCGAGGAACGCTCTACCGATACTTTCAATGCCTCAATCGGCTTTGCAGGATATTATGGCTTAACCGGTTCGATTGGTTTCTCTTTCAATAATTTCTCTTTGTTGGAACCTTTTCGCGGTGGTGCCGGACAAATGTTTAATTTCACTTGGGAATTCGGACAATTAAGTCGCTATCAGAACTTCTCAATTGGATTTACGGAACCTTGGTTATTTGACGAACCAACAACCCTTGGTTTTAATCTATTTGATACAAAAATTAATTACACATATTCTTTACGCCGAACAGGTGGAAGCATTAATATTGGTCGCCGTTTTCGCTGGCCCGATGACTATTTTAGAGGCGATTTAAACTTAAGGTTTCAAATAAATGATGTAAAAAATTCACCCGACCCAAGATATTATCGTAATGGACGTAGTACAGAGGCGGCATTGGGTTTCACCATATCAAGACTTAATGTTGATAATTTATATTTCCCAACCGAAGGCTCAAAATTTATTTGGTCTAATACTTTTGCAATGGGTGCTTTGGGTATTGGGAATATTGATTATATAAAAAGTACTCTTAAACTAGAAATGAACCAACCCATACTTAAAATCAAGGGTATAAACAAACTTATGTTAAATATTAGTACTTATCAGGGATTAATTGCCGGTATGAATTCCGACACAATGATTACCCCTATCGAACTCTTTTATATGGGTGGTAACGGTCTCGGCGGGATTAATATTACACCGCTTCGCGGTTATAAAGACCAGTCGGTCGGACCTTATTACGGCGGGCGTTTACTTTCTCAATACTCTACGGAATTGCGTTTTGCACTGGCACAGAATCCAATGCCAATATTCATATATGCTTTTGCTGAGGCGGGTAATGTCTGGCATAGCTTCAAAGACACCGACCCGTTCAATCTAAAACGTTCCGCAGGTTTCGGATTGAGAATGCTTCTCAATCCAATCGGAATTATCGGATTTAGTTACGGCTATGGCTTTGATAATGACGATAAAACAGGCAAAGTTTCCGGTTGGCGTTTTCTATTCCATTTTGGACAATAAGAAATTATTTTTTATTTATTTATGAGGTTATTTATGTATAAATCATTTGCTATCTTAACACTACTATTAATTTTCGGTTTAACAACTAATAATACAGAGGCACAAAAGAGAAAAAATGTTCCTATCGGTATAGTTGATGTAACTGTAATAGCGGCACAACTCCCCGAATCCAAGGAAGCGGAAACAAAATTGCAAGATTTCCAAAAGCATATTTCCGATTCACTTGCACAGAAGCAGGCGGATTTCCAGAAAAGAGTAGAGGCTTATGTCAAACAAAAAAGTATGATGCCGCCCGCAGAGCAACAAAAACAAGAAGGTGCATTTAGAGCGGAAGAACAACAATTGATGGCTCTTCGCGAAAAATTACTACAAGACCTAAACGTTAAGCGTGATGAGTTCTTAAAGCCAATTCGCGAATTAATCAAAAGAGCAATCAAGCAGGTTGCCAAAGAAGAAAAATTAAAAATTGTTCTTGATAAATCCAATCCGATAGTATTATATTCCGAAGACAATATGGATATTACATTCAAAGTATTGGACAACATTAAAAGAGGTAGAAAATAGTCATTTTCACTACTTGTCTTGTATTAATAAAATATTAAAGAGGAAATAATGAAAAAAAGAGTTTTCTTTTATTCAATAATTCTATTATTGATTTCAACAGCAACATCAGTACTTTTTGCACAAAAAGTAGCATTTGTCGTTTCAGATGTCATACGCGACAACTTTCCCGAAGCAAGGCAAGCAGAACAAAGACTAAAATCAATCGTTGATGATTGGAAACGTGAACTCGAAGGTATGGATAAACGAATCGAAGATTTGAAGCAGGAAATTGCAAAGAACAGGCTGGTGTGGTCGGACGAAGAAAAACGCACAAGAGAAAAAGAACTTGCCGACCTAAATGTTTCTCGCCTTCAATTTTCAAGAGTTAAGTTCGAGCCGGGTGGTGAATATGATAAAACAGTTGAAGCAATGATGAAGCCGGTGGAAGAAAAAATCTATGCCACTGTTCAGCAGGTTGCCGCTGACGAAGGATTTGATATTGTACTTGATAAATCCGTTCAGAGCATTCCTTACAGCAATGCAAAATATGATTTGACTGTTAAGGTATTACGTAGATTGGGTGTTGATGTAGAAAAACTCGAAGCCGAACTGAAAGAAAAAATCAAGAAAGACCCAAGAAACAAAAGGAAAAAATCACGTAAAGCTCCAGGCAGACGCAGGAAATCACGCAGGAGAACAAGAAATAATCCTGATATTCAGAAAGAACCGGAAATAAAAAACGACAACGCTCCTCAGGAGGAAATGCCACCAATGCTAAATCCCGGAATGGAAGTTTTGCCCGATTCTTCAAAACCAAGACTTAGATAATATTATGAATGTAAAGTTTGAATTATCTTGCGGCGAAATTGCCGACATACTAGAAGGAAAACTAATTGGTAATCCCGAACAAGTGATTGATGCACTCAATAGTATTGAGTTCGCCGACAAAACAGATTTGACATTCTTGTCCGATAAAAAGTTTATTCCTTTTCTCAAGGATACAGCCGCCGGTTGTATTTTGGTCAATGATAGTTTCGATATTGCAGAATATAATAATTTCAACTTCATCATAGTCCCTAATGCACATCAGAAATTCGCGCAATTTCTAATGTATATTGCTGAAAAATTTATTAAAATTAAAAGCAGTATTCATCAGAAAGCTGTAATTGCAGATTCAACAATACTTGGCGAAAATGTAAATATTGGTGCCAATACTGTAATTGGCGAAAATTGCAAAATTGCCGATAATGTTTATATCTATCCCAATGTAACTATTTATGATAATGTAACAATTGCTAGTAATACTGTCCTGCATTCCGGCACTGTGATTTGCAGCGATACACAAATTGGTAATAATTGCCTCTTATTACCGGGTGCTATAATCGGCTCTGACGGATTTGGTTTTCTCGAAAATTCCGATGGTTCGTACACACGTATTCCACAAGTAGGTAATGTTATCATAAAGGACAATGTAGAAATCGGGGCAAATACAATTGTTGATTGTGCGATGGTTGGTTCGACAATAATATCGGACGGTGTAAAATTGGACAACTTAATCCAAATAGGACACAATGTCCGCATTGGCGAACATACTGCAATGGCATCACAGACCGGCATCTCCGGCAGCACTCACGTAGGCAAAAGAAATAGATTCGGCGGACAGGTCGGTCTATCAGGTCATATTACTACTGCTGATGATGTTATTCTACTTGCTCAATCAGGTGTAGAAAAATCTTTGGATAAGGGTATATATTTTGGCACTCCTACTCGTCAGAGAATAACTGCTTTCAAAATCGAAGCTGTTATTAGTCAATTACCTGAACTCTTCAAGGATTTACATAAAATTAAGAAAAAACTGGAACTATAAGTACACTCAATAGTCTTTAATATTTAGGGTTGCCATTTCAGATTGGCAACCCTTTTTATTATTATTGTTGTTTTGTTCGGCTATTTTGTCTTTAAGTCCACTCGAACAAGAGTGGAGTTGGCTATTTACTACTCTTGAACCCACCCCCAAACCTCCTCCCGAGAGGTGACTATCTCTCCTCAATGGGTGTGTCGGCTTTGTCTAACCGCACCCTGAAGGATGCGGTTAGTAGTTATCATTCAATTAGCCAACATTATGCAAGTATGAGCTATGTAAATAGTAATAAGCAAAATGGATTTACAATCTGCTCAATTCTTTTTAATAATCAAGTTATTTTCTTATTTTTGCTTGATTATCTTCGATTTTTTTGAAAAAAGAAAATTAATAAATGACTGAAAAACAACATACAATAAAAGAAACCGTATCCCTAACAGGTATCGGTATCCATACCGGCGAAAACACAACAATTACATTCAAACCGGCACCCGAAAATTACGGTTATCGGTTTATCAGAACCGACTTGGAAGACGCGCCGGAAATCCCTGCTCTTGTCGAAAATGTAATTGACCTATCGCGAGGAACAACTATCGGAATAGACAATGCACGTGTTCTTACAGTCGAACATGTACTTGCCGCTCTTGCAGGATTGCAGATTGATAATTGCCGTATCGAATTGGACGGCAATGAGCCGCCGGTGATTGACGGTAGTTCTATGCCTTATGTCGAAACTCTGCTCCAAGCGGGTATTATTGAGCAAGATGCTCCAAGAGAATATTTTGAAATTGACGAAACAGTCAGATATACAAATGAAGACAAGGGCGTCGATATTGTTGCTCTACCAAATGATGATTTCAGGGTTACGGTTATGGTGGACTACCACAATCCTGCACTTGGAAGCCAGCATACAGGGCTTTTCGACCTCGAAAAAGAATTTATCAAAGAGTTCGCTCCGGCACGTACTTTTTGTTTCTTAACGGAAGTCAAAGAACTGCTTGACCAAGGATTAATTAAGGGTGGTTCACTCGATAATGCAATAGTTATTATTGACAAAGACATTGACACACAATTCCTGAAAAATGTTCTAAATATACAAGATGAAATTGTAATGAGCGATAGCGGTATTTTGAATAATACCCAACTAAGATACAAAAATGAGCCTGCGAGGCATAAGCTTTTAGATTTAATCGGAGATTTAGCACTTGTCGGAGTGCCGCTCAAAGCACAAATTCTAGCCGCTCGTCCCGGGCATGCAAGCAATTATGAATTTGCAAAGAAAATTCGGGAGCAATACAAAAAGTCGAAACCTATTAGAAGAATAAAAAATGTGGAGAACAAACAAATCCTTATTGATATTAATAAGATAATGAGCGTTCTTCCCCATCGCTATCCTATTCTTCTCGTTGATAAAATTGTCGAACTTGATGAAGCTAATAATATCATTGTCGGCATTAAAAACGTTACAATTAACGAGCCATTCTTTCAGGGTCATTTTCCGGGAAACCCTGTTATGCCGGGTGTTCTAATACTTGAAGCAATGGCACAAACAAGCGGTTTGCTACTTATGCAGAATTTTGAACCGGATACAAAAGTCCCGCTATTTATGTCAATTGACAAGGCAAAATTCCGCAAACCTGTATTACCGGGAGACCAATTGGTTATGGAATTAACCTTAATAAATAAACGTTTCAATACTTTTACATTTGCAGGTAAATCATTCGTTAGGGGCGAATTAGTGGCAGAAGCGGAATTGAAAGCGGCATTAATTGACAAACAATAATCATTGAAAAATCTATTATTAATATGAATATTCACCCAACAGCAATAGTTTCGGAAAAAGCGAAAATCGGAGAAAATGTCAGCATTGGAGCATTCTCAATAATTGAAGATGATGTGCTAATTGACAATGATACCCAAATTCACGCTCATGTTCTTATAGCCAATGGTACTACAATTGGAAATAACTGTAATATCTTTCAGGGTGCCGTAATCGGCGAACTCCCTCAGGATTTGAAGTTTGTTCCAAGTATCAAAACAAAGGTAAAAATAGGCAACAATACGACAATCAGGGAATACACTACGATACATCGCGGTACCGAAGCAACGGGTATTACATCTGTTGGCGATGATTGCTTGATTATGGCTTATTCGCATGTAGCACACGACTGCCACTTGGGCAATCATATTATAATGGCTAATGGCACTCAATTAGGCGGACACGTTACAGCAGGTGATTGGGCGATTTTCGGTGGTGGAGCATTAATTCATCAATTTACATCTATCGGTTGCCATGCTATGTTGCAGAGCGGCATACTCTACGTTAAAGATATTCCGCCATATACTGTTTGCGGACGCACTCCGGCAAAAGTAGAAGGTCTGAACTATATAGGTCTGCGAAGGCGTGGCTTCACAAATGAACAGATAAGCCAAATTAAAGATTTCTACAAAACCGTACTTTATTCCGGGCTAAATGTTTCCGATGGTATTGCTCAATATCTCGAACAAAATGATGAACCTATTGAAGACGTCAAGCATTGCATTGACTTCATAAAAAAATCTAAACGGGGAATATTGGTATAAAATAAATTTGCTTTTATCACTCGAATTTATTACATTGCTATTGTCTTATGTTAAATAAACGAAAATCTATCTGACCAAAACCACTACTTTGTTGAACAAATACAAAACCTTATCGAAAGCTTTTCTACGCTTTTATTAACTTATTAGGATAATACATACACCATCTCTACCGATGACTAAATACATTTTAGCTTCAGTTTATTGGTATGCTTTTTGCATAAGTAAGCATTGAAAGATAAACTTTTTATATTATGATATTAAAATGTATTTTTGTAACGGCTTTTTTATCAATTTATTAAAAAAAGTATATAATAATAAAGGGAAATATTGAGGAATTGATACGCGTGGCATTTAAACAAAAATGAAGTGTATGGCTAATGGAAAAATTATCTCTTAAGCAGCTGACGGATATACTGTCTGATAGAAAAGCTGTAACGCTAAAACAAACAGACGTCAAGCAAAGAAAATTGACTGCCGGTTTGATTTTGCTTGCAAGCGATATTGTTGCGTTGAGTTTCTCAATTATTTTCGCTCTACTCGTTAGGGACGCATTCTGGCACGGAGATGTACTACTTGATACTTATCTCCCTCTATTGCCGCTCCTTATGGCTCTATTCCCTCTCGCTTATCTTATTAGAGGACTTTACCCCGGTTTTGGTTTGGACGCCATCGAAGAATTGCGAACACTAACATACAGCACTACCGCTGTTTATGCTATTCTTGCAACTTTATCATTTATGGTCAAAGATACTTGGGATTATTCACGTTTAGCTTATGTTCTCTCTTGGATTATATCGCTTATTGCTGTTCCTTTGGGACGTTCTTTAATCAAGAACAAATTTGCAAATAAAGATTGGTGGGGACTTCCTGTACTAATTATCGGGGCAGGTCAAGCAGGTGAAAAAGTCATTAAATCACTGCAGAAACACTATCAAATAGGACTTAAACCATTCCTTGCCGTTGACGACGATACGGACAAATGGGGCTATATTAATCATATTCCGGTTATTGGTGATTTGGAGATTATTCCAAAACTCGCCGAGCGGCTGAAAATTGAACAAACGATAATTGCAATGCCAAGCGTTGAGCGCAAGCGTAAAAAGGAAATTATCCAAAAATACTCAAAATACTTTGAGAACACGACTTTTATTCCCGATTTATACGGTATATCCAGCCTTTGGGTAAATTCCAAAGATATTGGTGGTATTCTCGGGCTTGAGGTACAGGAAAAATTATTAAAACCATCATCGCAAACTAAGAAACGTATTTTTGATTTTGTTTTGGCGGCTTTCTTAATGATTCTCTTATCACCTTTATTCCTCGTTCTTGCTATTATGATTAAACTTGATTCCAAAGGAAATGTCTTTTTCAAACAAGAAAGAATGGGTAAAAATAACACTCGTTTTAAGATCATCAAATTCCGTACTATGTTTGAAGATGCGGAAGATAAATTGAACGACCTTCTAAACGAAAACGAACACTATCGCTCGGAATATGAAGTTTATCACAAATTGAGAACCGACCCGCGGCTTACACGCGTAGGCAAATTCCTTCGTAAATTTTCACTTGACGAACTTCCGCAATTCATCAATGTGCTCAAAGGAGATATGTCCCTTATTGGACCCAGGGCATACCTGCCAAGTGAACGTAAAAAAATGAACGGATACGAGGAAATGATTTTAAAAGTAAAACCAGGCATCAGTGGATTATGGCAGGTTACCGACCGCAACGAATCCAGCTTTGAGGAACGCAATGAAACAGATGTCTATTATATTCGCAATTGGACTATGTTCCTCGATATATATATCGTAGCAAGGACAATAGGTGTAGTCCTGACAGGACGCGGTGCATATTAATAACTTGCTTGCTATCAGTAATAAAAAAATCTCTTCTAAGAAGAGATTTTTTTATTTATCCACTTGTCCTTTATAATATAATAATAAATACAATAGACATATTATTTATTAACCGGGGCTTTCAGGGTGCGGTTTGGAATAACATTGATGTTCGATAGCAGATTACTGTTCGGACTTCGTGTTGTAGGAATGACATTAGTGGTTGCGGTATTGGATTTGTAAACATCAGCCTTTTTGTTT
>CAZOOR010000023.1:13523-35812 GCA_964581505.1 uncultured Hyphomicrobiales bacterium | reverse complement strand
CAAGCCGAATATGTCCTCCTTTGGAGGGGGTGCCTGCGGAGCAGGCGGGGGAGGATAAAACCACATTGCCCAGCATATCATACATCTTAACCGCATCCTTCAGAGTGCGGTTACCCGTTATGACAATATCTATATAGTCGGTAGTGGGGTTGGGGGAGATGATTATATGATTAGATATTCTTTTGTGCTGTTCTACTTTCGTAATATTTTCATAATCCAAATTTATTTTATATGCAAACACGGCGATTTTACGCTCAGGTAATTTGCATTTGTAATTGAGAGTATTTAATATGTTCTCATTAGGCTTTATATAAAAATATATATCATTAGGTATCCATACGGAATTGTCCCACTTTTCTGATAAACCGCTAATCATATTATTCCACTGGTTGTATTCATATTTAACTCTGGTATGATTATTCCATTTATTGTCTATCCATATATTTGTAGTAATTGATGTTAAATTGTTCCTGTCGTCATATTTCTTATCAATTTTCAGCTGTTTTTTCCATTTCTTATTTAACCACTTAAATATAATTTTACCGGTTCTATTACTGCTATTATCGTAGGTATAATCATAACGAAATGTAGGCGTCAATATATCATTATTTCTATTTTCACATTTTTCGACTATCAAATTGTCTCTACTATCATATACATAAGTAGTACATTTTTGTAAAACTAAATTACCGGCAACTCTGCTGAATTCCATATATTCAGTTAGATTGTTATGAATATCATATTTGTATTTAATCTTTTTATCTTCATAAGTCTTGCCGTCAGCCAAAATAGTAGTTAGTGATAGGGTAGGGTAACCGCTTTTATTATAATCAATATTTGTTTTAGATTTCTCGAAATTATGAATAGGAATATCTGTATAATATTGTAGAAAAATTGTTCGGTTCAATTTATTGTCATTATTATAAGAGTGATATGTTTTGAGCAAATCGTTCCATATTTTACCATTCCATTTTCTCGATAGAAAATATACAAAAAGATTATTTTCGTTGTAGCCCCAGAATTTGTATTTTTTCCGCATCCAATATCCTTCATCGTTCCAATATTCCGTCATTCTCTGTAAATTGTTGGAATTATCATAAATATATGTAAATTTTGATTGGTTGGAATATCCCTTATTCTCAATATTTCTTTGGACTATTTGAGTATGAACATTGTTAGCTTCATCTAATAAATATATTCTCTTTTGCAGGTCGTTGGAATTATTATTATTTCCTTTACTTTCCTTCTCCGTTATTTTACTTAGATATGAATCATAGATGTATGAATAAATATACAGAGGGCTATGAGTCGTATCATTTAAACTGATGGATATTTGAATAATATTGCCTGAGCTATTGTATGTGAAAGAACCATACTGATTTATTTTTTCACTTGTTTCGGCTTTGAAGTTTGTCAAACTATTTATATCTTCTGCATTAGCTTGTATGGATACTCCGTTTACTAACAGTAGAAATATCTTTAGAAATAATTTGAAATATTTCATAATCAACTCCTCAGAAACAACTTTTTCAAAATTTGCACTTGCCTATTACTATATAGACACATTAAACCCGAAAACGTCTCAAAAAAATTGAAAATATTATTATTAAATATCTACTAATAGATTATTAACTATATGTAAAATAAAGGTATTAATAGATATAGAAGCATTTTGTTCTGTTTTAAAAAATTAATAAAATTCAATAAAATTGAATTTTATTAATTAGTGGAGATATTGTCAATAGTCTCAAATATTTCGGTTAAGGTTGGTAACTTTGGGAAGGTTTAATTCAGTCTATTGTTTCCGTCAAACCTAACAAATATATCCGGTAACACTTAATGATTAATATCGATATTAAGAAGCCTATAAATCTTCTATTGCTTTTAAATATATGCGGTTACTGCTATCTGTTTCAAATATATATTTTTTCTTTAAGTTACGATAAATCCATATTTCCGAAGACTTACTCGATTTATCAATAATGCTTTTTTTCTCATCGGGTGCACCATTTAGAATATGAATTTTGCCTCTGTCGGTTTGAGCACCGTCCTTTTCATATATGGTTTTAAAATTGAAAAAAGCATAATCGGCACGGCTGAAAAATTCAGCCATAGCCTCATTATAAACTGTGAATGGAGTAGGGTCGTGCTTCCGCCACCATTCGTAAATATTATGTGTAATCTCGCGGTCAGAACCTGATTTAATATCATCATATTCGTCATCGGTAAGTACTAAATACATAATATCAGCGGCATAATTTGGTGTACGTAATGTGTATGAGAGATTGTCCCAAATAATCTGAAAATCAAATTCGCTGGTATCTTGTGTATTTTTTCTCCATAGGCGTAGTTTATATTTACCGGGTGCTGTTTTGTCTGATGTGAATTTAATTTTGACAATTCCCTCGAAACCTTGTTCTTGCGGATTTCCGCCGGTCAGTTCGAACGATGGTCTTTTAGGAGTGTGATTTTTAAATTCAATTATTCTATCGGAAATAAACTTTGTATTTAGCTTGATTATAGAGTTACCTGTCCAGTCAATACTACTGCGTCCTGCATCAAGATATTCAATTGAAGCCTGATATTCTTCATTGCCTTCAATATTATTAGAAATAAAATAGAAAAAAATATCCTTAGATGAAAAGGCGGCGTTCATATCTAATAAAAAAGGATAAAGATTTGGTGCTTCAATTTCATCATCTTGGAAACAAATCAGTGGTGAGGATAAGCGGGTGCCATTTTTAAAACTCATTAAATCTAATTCCGGTAATTCTTTCTCGGCAAGTTTTAGTGAAACATCATTCCATAAATATAACACAGGAGTATATTTCTTGTATTTTAATTTTGCTTCGATAGAACCGAAGTAGAAAATATCAATACGATTAATAAGGCTATAATCATCAACAATAATCGTATCTTTTTTCTTGATGCGCTTACGGATTATTCCGTCCTCATCTCTAAATTCAATCTCGAACTCAGGATATGCAATATAACTATTAGTGCCTGTCATTTTAGTAAATCTTAATAAATCGTAAGCTACTTTATACATCGTATAGACATCAATACTATCAACATTGTTTATCGGCTTGTAAAAATAATTGTAGTAGAAGTTCTTGCCTCTATTGTAATAAGTACTCCTATCCACCTGTGCAATAGAGAGTTCGGTAACGATAAATAATGCAAAAAAGAAGAATGCAAATTTGATTGAATTTTTCATATTCCTATTCATTCGATTCAAGAAAATTTCTTAGTATGATTGCCGCCGCAATTTTATCCTTATTCCCCTTTTCTCTCCTTTTCTTTTTGCCATAGCCAATACTTATCATCGTATTGACAGCATCAATAGTGGAATAAGACTCGTCTTGTTCATAAACGTTTAATCCCGTTATTTCTTTAATTTTCTCAATGAAATTTTTTATCTCATCGATAAATTCTTTGTTCTTGTCATCATCACGTTCAGGAATACCAACGACAAGTGCATCAATGGATTCCTCCTGAACAAACTTTGCAATACGAGTAAATTTATCCTCAAACTTTGTATCAATAAGTAATTTAGGTGTAACAGTAATATGCAAGATGTCGCAAACAGCAATACCTATGCGTCTTTTACCATAGTCAATAGCGGCAATACGCTTGTTTTTTAGTTCATTGGCTAAATTCATTTCTTAACTGATTTTAGTGATGATACTTTGTCTGCTATTGCTTTCGAGGTCTTATTGTGCGCATAATTAGGAATACAAAAAATAATCTGGGTGCCAACTCCCAATTCCGATTTCACCTGTATTTCACCTCCGTGCAGTTCCATTACGTGTTGCATAATCATCGTACCAATACCAGCTCCGCCTGTACGCTTTGCAGTAGTAAAATACGGTGTAAGCATTTTCTTCATTGTTTTATCATCCATACCGGGTCCGGTATCCTGCACTCCGATATAAGCATATTTTGCGTCATTCCAATTTGTAATCGTGATACTTCCCGGCTTTCCCTGCATAGATTTGATGCCGTTCTCAACGGCATTCCTTACCGCACGTATCATCTTGGGTTTATCGCAAACGATATTATAATGCTGAACATCAACGGTAAATGATACATTGGGAAACACAGCCTCATCAAATTCACTACGTACTTCATGGCAAATATCGAATCCATCAACTAGTTCTTTATTGATAGTATCACTGCGTCCGACAGTAACAACATCGCGTACACGTTGAATAAGTAATCCTACCTGATGGATAATTTTCTTTCGCCGATTGGCATTGTTTGTTCCGTCTTCAATATCAAACTGCTCTGCATTCAATCTTATTGTCGAAAGATTGGTTTGCATATCGTGGGCAAGTTGCGCCCAGTTTGATAACCGTTTTCTTTCTAACTGCTCGGTAATATCAATTCCCGTCAGCACGAAGCCTTTATATATGCCTGTTGCATTACGCAGGGCAATCACGTTAAATACCCATTCAAACATATCGTTAGCTTTGACAATATTTAATTTTTGTGTAAAAGTATCTCTTGTAGCAATAGCCTTATCAACAAGTTCTGTAATCGGTTTAGTATGTTCCATCTCGCAATAGTATCGAAACATACGCCGCATTGGGATACTGTCCGTAATACCGAGTAGTTTCTTTCCCGAGCCGTTAGCTCTTTTCAATCGTCCATATTTGTCAATGATAAATACAACACCCGTTGCAGGTAAATTCAATACGGCTTCCAGTAATGCTTTTTGTCTGCGGAAGAAAATGAACAGAATAAGTATAATAAGAATTAGCGATGTCGGAAGCAATATCCTACCGAAATTGTCAATAAATCTGTTTATATACCAGAAGTCGTGTTCCTGTCGTTTAAGAATTATTGATGATGTAGGTGAGGAGAGGATTAAATGATTATTAATACGATTAATTATAAGTTTATTTTTATTAATAAAATACTCGCCGAACGGAAAGAAATCAATTGCTAATACTTCTCCACTTTGGTCGAATGTAGCAATGCCGTTCCTGAATAGTGCAATCAGAGTTCTATCGATTAGCCAGAGTCCCATCGGTTCAATCAGTTCTACAGGGATTTCGATACGAGGGTAATCGGTTTTCTTGCTTTTTTTCGAGTAGTCAAAAACATTTAAATAATATCGTTCGTTATCTGTTTCAAGAAAAAATATCTTTCCTGTTTTACCCGAAAAATCTACTTTAATCTTTTCGCCCGAAGTTTCGAGCCAAGTCTCGGAAATTACTCCACGTTCAGGAGTAACGATTTTGAGCATAGAATTCGGATAGGATTTCGAGTAGGAAATAACAGCCGCTTGTTCCTTGAATTTTTGTAAAAATACATCATCGGAAATTGGAATACGAGCGCTGAACTTTTCTTTATTATCATTTGTAAGGAAATTTATTATACCTCCGGCTTCCTTGTAAACAAGATATACGGCTTTATATTTAGTCTTCCGGTTTTGTGTAAAGAGCGAACTTGCCGTTACTACATCGGAAGCGATAGTTTTCACTGATAATTTCGCATCCTCGTATTTGCAGATAAAAAAAGTTTGGTTAAGAAATAATCCGTATTCGTTTTCTCCTGTTTTCCCGAGCCATTTGGCATCAATCGGAAGATAAGGTTTCCAATTACCCTTTATTTCGGTAATAAGTTTCATTGTTAGGTTGGAATCAATCACCGAAAGAAAAAAACGATTATTTTTTTTCCAAAGCGAAAGAATAGATTTATTCAATGGTTCACTTGCTAAAATATATGCCGAGCCAATGGCGGCACCTTTTGCATTCTTTCGCTTTATTCCCTTCCAAGCATAGATTGCATCAGCATCTTCCGACCAATTCGGTTTGATGAAGAAAGATAATGCTTGTTCTTCCGGTGAATTGCCAGATGTAACGACTATCTGTCCGCCCTGTAAATATTCAAACATAGAGTAAGAATAGGGAAAAGTATTATCTGCAAATAATAATACAGATGTAAATACGAATAATGCTATGGTAACAATTATCCTCATCTATCTTTCTTCTATCTGGCAAATACAATAGCAAGCAACGCCTTCATTTCTACCAATAAATCCCATTCCTTCATTGGATTTTGCTTTGATGCTTACACGTTGAATATCCAAATGACAAATATTGGCTATATTGTTTCTGATTTTCTCTTTGTATGGCGCAAGTTTTGGTTTTTCGAGCAGTAGGGTTATATCAATATTGATTATTTTATATATTTTGATAAGCAAGAGTGTTTCTTTCAGTAATTCCATACTGTCGGCATTTTTATATTTTTCATCATTATCGGGGAAATGGGTACCAATATCACCGAGACCGGCGGCACCGAGCAGTGCGTCAATAAGTGAATGTAACAAGGCATCACCATCGCTGTGGGCAATTACACCGAATTTAGATGTGATTTCTTCACCACCTAAAAGTAGTTTGCCTTCAGGTTGAAACCTATGTGAATCATAACCGAAACCAATCATAATTTTACTTTTTTATAATAAACCAAATCTTTTTCTGAAAAACCACTCTATCGCAAATAGAAAGATAACAACTCCGAGAATAAATGGCAAATGCCAAAGCGCAAGTTCGCTTTTAATTGTCAAGGTTCGTTGTTTAAAATTCGCATTATTTTGTATGTCGGAAAGCAATTGTTCCACATTGTCATTGTGATAGAATTTACCACCTGTTCTAACGGATATTTCGTTTAGCAATGATTTATTCAGCATAAGGTTTTGATATTCGGTAGGAATATCTCCTATGCCGAATCTACCCTGAACATTGCCAAGTATTGTACCGTTGATTGTGGCTCTACCCGAATAATAATAATCTCCGTTCGGTAAATTTTCAATATAGCCCTTGTATTGTCCGTTTCCAATGGGATATAATGTAAGTTCATAAGAATTATTATTCCCTTTAATTTGAACATTTACATTAGCATTGTCAAGCGGATTGAATGCCGCATCATAGACCTGTGCAGTGAACTCCGCTTTTTCATTAGTGCGGAATATTTTTCTAACAGGTTTGATAATAACATTCTTTTTATTGAGCGAACTTGTCAGCCAGCTTTGGCTGTTTGCAATAAATGCAGTGAATAAATCAGTAGCATCATTAGGATTATGATATTGGTCTTGTGCAAAACCGAGTAGTTTCCAACGATATATCCCGTAAGCAAGAATTGCAACGGTGCGTTGTTGCAAATTTGTACTACTGATAATCATCGGTTCATTTAGGACTATACTATTTACTTTTACTTTTGCAAGCATTTTAGCCTGTGGCTTTGGCTTGACGAATGTTTCCGTTCTGAATAGTGGCGGAAGTTTATTCCATTCTTCAATACTATTACTATTTGATTGAATACGTAATAAAGGATTATTTAAAACCTGCTCGTCAAATTTCGCAACTGCCGAATACTCTTTTTTGTTCGAGGCTAATATAGTGAATGGAAGATATTGCTCAATTCTTTTTAGTTTGGAATAACTCAAATCACGCGAAGCTATTAAAAACAATGGTTTCCCGGCTTGTAGTGCAGTATTAAGCATAGCTATAATATTATCTGGCGTGAAAGCATTTGGAAATGCAAGCATAAAGATAATATCACATTTGGCAAAATCCGTTTTATTGGGTGGACGATTGTAGAAACTTGCTTTATCCTTCTGAATAAATTTATTTATTTGTACTCCTTTGTCTTGCTCCAATGTATTGATAATAAATGAGACATCAGGTGAAGGTGAACCGGCAAGAATCATTATATTCCGTTTATTGCTTGTTACTTCGATGAATTCGGAGGCGGCATTGTTTTTCAGGGTAATTTCATCTTTTTGTGGTGCCGCCTTGGCAGTAAGTTTCCAAATACCGGATTTTTTCGCATTGTAGTCAAATGTGAGTGTTGTATTTTCATTTGCATTTTGAATATTTATTATTTGCTCGGCAATAGGTTTGCTGTTTTCCAAAAGAGTTACTTTTAATTGAGTGTCCTCATAGCCGCTTGCTTGAATGTTTACATTGACCGGTACGGTTGTATTGATATGGGCAATTTGATTGGTAATAATTGAGTGAACCGAAATGTCCTTAGGCTCATTAGTGTCGCCTATTCCAACAGTATAAATCGGTTTAGCAAGTTTCTCGGCAGAATAAAGAGGATTTTCTCCTTCATTGAAAGCACCGTCGCTTATTAGCAGGACAGCCGCAATATTTCTATCCTTCGTATTACTTGCAACCCATTGCAAGGCGTTGGTTATGTTCGTTGATTGTCCGTCTATGTGCAAGGAATCAAATACCGGTCTGCTCAAAGATTCAAAAGAATTGTCAAAGGCTATTGATTTTGTTTTGATTTTCCCTGCATCAAGGTTAAGCTTGTTAAGTACACTTTTGTATATTTCTTTTCTGTCAATTGTTGCATCTTTTATTTTCATTGAAATGGATTTATCAAGCAATAAAGCTATCTCGGGTTCTTCTGTTTTTCCGGTTATGCTTGTAAACACAGGTTCAAAAATTACAAATAAGAGCAAAGACAAAGCCAATGCACGCAAGGTAAAAAGAAAATAGCGGCGTATGGGGGATAGTGCCGGCACTGTTCTGCGATAATAAAAAAAAGACACAATGATTGCTACTAAAATTGATATTATGACAGTCAGCCAAGAGCCTGTTATTCCGATTGAATATGAGTTCATTTCTTTATGTCGTGAATTTTATCAAGTAAATCTTTGTTATCCGGTTCTATTTCCAAACCACTTCTCCAAGCGTCAATTGCTTTAGTCTTGTTACCTTTTTTAAGTAGGATAATGCCAAGATGGAGATAAACATCTGCACCTGCTCCGCCAACCTTAATCGAGCGGCGTATATATTCCAAAGCTTCATCATATTTGCCTATCTGAAACAAGAGCCAACCATAAGTATCCAAATATGCACTATTATCGGGTACTGCCTCCAAAGCGCGTTTGCTCATTGTAAAAGCACGCTCCAAATCTTTATGACGTTCAGCCAGTGAATAGGCATAATTATTATTGCTAACGGGGTCGAACTTATCTAATTCCAAAGCACGTTCGTAATAGAAATCCGATGAATCCATTATTCCCAATTGGTCATAAGCCATTCCTAATTGCGTATATACAACGGCATCATTTTTATTAATAGTAATTGACCGGTAATAGCAGAGTATTGATTTTTCAATACTATCCGACATCATATATGCCATACCTTGAAGATTTGGAAATCTTTCGTCTTTCGGAAATTTCCGAGAATACTCATCAAGTAATTCCAAAGCTTGTTTCGCATTGTTACTGATAATATAGTGATTAGCCAATTGTAATGAAATTTCCGGAATACTGTCCGCTGCATTCATAGCACGTTTGAAAAACACCTCAGTTGCAAGTGTATCGTCAATTTGCGATGCAATTATTCCTGACATTGATTGCAAACGCCAATTGTAATAGAATCGTGAATCAATAAGTTTGATAAAACTTTTCTTAAAATCGGAATAATTGCGAACTCGCTTTTGCATTAATGAAGAGCCGAGTGATAAATATAAATATTCCAGCTCGGGTGAAAGTATGCGTTGGTCTGAACGCAGAAGCAGTTTGCGTGCTTTGGTAAAACGTCCGTTTTCGAGGTATGCCGATAGAAGTTGTATTATTGTTTCAGGTGAATCTTTTGAGTAAGAATAAGCCTCTTCGAGACGCTCAATATATAGAGACGTATCCTTTAATTCCTGATAAATGGAAGCAAGCTTAAGCAGAAGATAAGAGTCTTCGTTATTTGTACGCATTTTTTCGTAAAGTTTCGCCGCTTTTTCTAAATCCGAGAATTCATAAAGATAAGCCAGATTTTTTATATTCTTCACAGAAGGCTTTATTCTCACAAGTTCTTCAAATGTCTTTTGCGCATCGTGCCGTCTGAATGTATGCAAATACAATTCGCCGAGTTTACGCATTGCGGCAATCATTGTCGAATCATAATTAATAGCTTTCATTAAATAGTCTTCGGCTCTTTTGTATTTGTTCAGATAGTAATAATTCTTACCCAAAGCGTAGTATATAGTAGCATTAGTATCCAAACGTAAAGCCTCCATATATTCAATAATAGCATCGGCATAATACTGTTCCTGCTCCAATTGAGCGCCGTTAATGAAATAATAAATAGCATTATGTTCTTGGGCTTTGTGTTTATCATTGTGCAGAGGAATAGTATCATTAATATACTGCAAATAGCTCCTGCTTATTGTAGGAGTTTTAGTCGTCGAACAAGAATATGTGAGGACAATTGAAACTATAAAAAAAATATATGGAAATACTTTTTTAATTTTACACCTGAAAAGTAATAAATACAAAAAACAATATACGAATTGGGATAGAATAGATTATAAAAAAAGCCCCTAAATATTAGGAGCTTCTTCTGAAAAATCAAAAAGATATTATTTCATATCTTTTAACATAGCTTTCAAACCCTTTTTGTCAAGTGTCCTAAAAGCACGTGCAGTTGCTTTGATGGTAATCCATCTTTTCTCTTCCGGAATCCATACTTTCTTTTTCTGAAGATTGGGTTTCCAGCGTCTTCTGTTTCTATTATTGGCGTGCGAGACATTGTTTCCGGTAATGACTCTTGTGCCTGTTAGTTCGCATACATTTGACATAATATCACCTGTTTCTTTGTTTTCATTTATAAAGATTACAAATTTACGAAAAATTCCTAAATATTAAAAATTAAAAATCATATCCCAGCGAAAACATATAATAAGGCTTTGACCATATTCCGATTTCATTTCGCCAAGCAACATCAAGTTTTAGTGGTAAACCGAGTAAAATACTACGGATACCCGTACCGAATGACATTCTCAAATCTTTCGGAATTCTCGTTCCGTCCGGCATTGGTTGGGCAGAACGGAATGAAGAATAATCACCGAACCAAGCGCCACCTATATCCATAAACATTGCTCCCGATAGCCCCTTCAAAAAGATAGGCAAAGGTCCAGCCGCTAACACGGCAAATAGAGGGAAGCGGAGTTCCACATTCGATAAGAAATAATGTTGCCCGCGAATAGCATTTACGGGATAGCCACGCATTGGCATAATGATTTGCTCGAATACAAAATCCTCAGGTTCTTCAAATGGCAAACTACCACCCATAAACTCCGCATTTATCCAATTAGTAGTGCCACCCAAAAAGCTCCTTTGGGGATTTGTGCCGAAACTTGTTCCGCCGGCTCCACGTAAAGCTAATGTTAAATAATTCCTTACTATCGGTATATATCTTCTGTAATCGAAATCTATTTTGTAGAACGATAAGCCGCTTGAATTAAGTTTAGGTGATAATTTTGCATCAATATAATATCTTGTGCCTTTTGATGGTGCCATCATGCCCCATAAAATATCATCATATACATATTTGATATTTGGTACCAATAGCAAGCGTGATAGTGAGGGATTGGTGGGCAAGGATATATTCTCCCTTGATAAATTTATTAATTGCACGCCACATTCCAGCCGCCTAAATAAATCAAACGGATATGATGCTGTTAATGATAAGCCATAATTTCTAAATCTGAAAATATAATTTGAATACCCGTAAGTCATTAAAGAATTTTGGAATATTGCAAAATGATAATCAATGACTTTCGATAGATATGAGTATGCCGCAAGTATATTGCTGTTCTTCAAATCTAACCACAGATTAGCCGCAACATAGATGCGGTTGTTTCCCAATAAGTCCGAGAAAAGCATCTGGAAACTTCCCTGAAAGCCATAAAATGTATTGTAATTCGGATTGGATAGCACCAAATCGGGTGAAAAATGTATGGCGTAATCTTTAGGAATAAAATTAGTATCAACGTCATAGTCGCCTTTTTCGGCTGTACTATTATCTTTTTTAATTGCATCAGGATTATTAGCAACAACTTTCTGGCGGCTGAATTCCAAAGAAAAATTACCATATCCCTTAAACTCCTGTTTCTTGTTCTCGGGCAAACTGTCTTTCATCTGTGCCAGATTATCCTTCAATCTTTGTTGTTCCAGTAATGTCTCTCTGAATTTTGTATTTGGAATAGTGTCAATATATAATTTTACCTCAAATGGTGAGCGAATATGATAAATATCAAATCCAAGCTCGACCTGTGAAGCAAATAGCAAATCATTACCGTCAGGTGTAATACTTAATTGGGAAATAGTATTCATCGAATTGGTAATAGGGCGTTCTGAACCAGTCTGCAAATTCAAATTATAGATATTGGAAATACCATTCTTATCCGATATATACAAAATGTGTTTATTATCGGGCGAAAGTACCAAAGATGTTTTTCTATATTTGGGCGTACTGGTTATTCTTTCAATATTTTTTGATTTTAAATCAATTCTAAATATATCATCTTCGCCTAATTTAATATTCCAAATATTAAAATTTGTAGCAAGTTTTGTCGAGTTTATATAATCTGCTCTATCCGAAAGAAAATATATATCTTGACTATCCCAAGACCAAACGGGATAATGGTCTGAGAAAATATCATCTGTAAGTTTTTGCTTTTCTTTGCTTACAAAATCGTAAACATATAAATCACTACCGTTTGCACCCGAACCGATAAAGGCAAGTTTTTTTCCGTCAGGCGACCAAGTAACCGAAGTAATAGAGGAAATTCCTAATTTAATTTTATCGTAATCGCCATCTTCAACATCTACTATAAATATCGCATCTTCGCCACCGGCTTTGGCAGATATGGCTAATTTAGTTCCACTCGGATTCCAAGAAATACCCGGTGTCAAGATATTAAGTTCCTCAAAATCCTGTTCTCTCAAACTCGAGACTAATTTTTCCACATTCTTTTTATCATTCAAATCCTGAATGTAAATACCGAATAGTTCGTCCCTTGCCGAGATAAAAGCAAATCTATCTCCTTTCGGCGAAATAGAAGGTGATGAATTATAATAAGTATGCTCCTTTTTAGCATTTGTCAGACGTATTGCAAACTCGTCCGGATTCTGATAAGTGGCAATATCCGGCAAATAATAACGCTTCATTGCCTTCTTCCACTCATCTGAAAAACTCTCCAAATCCTTGTTGAAAGTACTTAGAAATGCTTTGTCCAAGCCACCGATTCTGATTGTTTTGACCTTATTAATTAATTCGCCTACTCTCTCTTTTCCATACTTATTTGCTATATACCAGTAAAAAGCCTGCCCTGCACGATAAGCAAAATATCCGCTTATCCTATCCAAATCCATCATTTTTTCGCTAATAGCCAAATCACGCATAAACATATCGGTTGGCGTATCAAGTCCGCCGATACTCTCGAATTCAGCCAAACCTTCGTTCATCCAGATAGGTATTTGCCGTAAATTATTTGTTCTGATAGCAGTCTGAAAGGTGCCGCCCATAAACATAATATTAAGAACAGCGTGTACAAGTTCGTGATGAATAACGTGTTTAAATTGTTTCAAATCGCCAAGAAATGGTAGTACTACACGATTTTTAAATAGCTCGGTTACGCCGCCAATACCTTCGGGCATATACTGACCGATGATATTAGTCTGTTGGAATTCATTCTTGGAATTATAAATAATTATCGGGATACGCTTATCTATCGAATAATTGAGTAGTGTTTCAATGGATTTAAGAGATTTTTCCGCTTCGATGGCACAGAGGAAAGCCAGCTGTTTTGCATTATCATAATAATAGATATCAAAATGCTTTGTCTCAATATACTTCCAATCAAAATTCCTATATTGCACCTTGTTTTTTCCGAACTGTGCCTCTGTCTCCGTAAAAAAAGATACAAGAAACAAAACGAAGACTATTAATTTTAAAGTAATTTTCATAATATTAAATATTTATTATTCCTATCAATATTTATGACGATAAAACAACTTGTTAGTTTAAAAAGTTACAATCAATTTCCATTTTCTTATAATAATTATTGGGAAATTTAATGTAAATGCTTTAATTATGAATAATAGGATAAGTAGTCGTGATGAAATCAAATATGTATTGAAATATCCTGAAAGAAAAAAGTTGTGTAAGATAGTATATATATTTTTACTGCAAAAAAGACAGGGAGCAATTAACAATATGCTCCCTGTCTTTTTTTAATTTGCAATTACGTAACTTTATCCCAATAGTTTAGCCATATTTTTTGCAAAGTAAGTTAGGATTAAATCCGCGCCTGCACGCTTAATTGCTGTGAGCGATTCCATCATAATTCTTTCCTCATCTAACCAACCGTTGCGAGCGGCGGCTTTAATCATAGCGTATTCACCTGAAACCTGATAAGCGGCAGTGGGCATAGCAAATTCTTGCTTGACGCGATAAATGACGTCAAGATAAGCACCGGCGGGTTTGACCATAACAATATCCGCACCTTCCATAATATCTTCGGCGACTTCACGAATCGCTTCGTTTGAATTGGCAATATCCATCTGGTGAGATTTCCTATCACCGAACTTTGGAGCGCCCTCTGCGGCATCACGGAACGGTCCGTAATAAGCCGAAGCATATTTTGCGGAATAACTCATTATAGGTATGCGGTCGAAATCGTTGAAATCAAGGGTTTCGCGAATAGCAAGCACTCTGCCGTCCATCATATCCGAAGGAGCGACCATATCAACGCCTGCTTCGGCTTGTGCAAGAGCAACTTTTGCGTAAATATCAATTGATTCGTCATTGAGAATATTCTCGCCGTCAAGAACGCCGCAATGTCCGTGAGATGTATATTCGCAGAGACAAACATCACCAATAACCAGCAAATTTGGGACATCTTTTTTAATTGCACTAATTGCTTTTTGAATGATGCCATGCGAAGAATAGGCATCGCTTCCCATTTCGTCCTTAGTCTCGGGAATGCCGAAAAGTATTACGGCAGGAATACCCAAATCGGCAACCGCTTTGCATTCCTCAACAATCTTATCAATAGACATTTGATAAACATCGGGCATAGAAGAAACTTCCTTTTTGTAATTTGTGCCCGGTGCAACAAAAAGAGGATAGATGAAATCCTCGCGATGCAAATGAGTTTCACGCACCATATCACGAACAATCGGGTTGTATCTTAATCTTCTGAAACGTCTAAAATCTTCTCTAACCATAATGTCTCCTGTTTTATAATTTATGTTAATAATTTATTTGCACCAAGTTCAATAAGAATGTTAGCAAGTTGGTTGCCAAGTATTTCCGGTTTGTCAATTTTGTCAAATAGTTGCTTTCTTATTTGTTCCCTGCCGTCAACGGAGGCAACAAGTCCATCTAAAAATAGCATATCGTCTTGCAATATGCAGTGAGCGGCAATAGGAGTTTTACAGCCGCCTCCCAATATTCTAAGAAAGGAACGTTCGGCATTAACACACATTTCCGTTTCATTATCATTAATTGTTGCGATTAATTCTGCAATCTCCGGCACATCATTTCTGCCTTCAATTGCCAATGCACCTTGACCGACAGCAGGTAGCATTTCGTTAAAGGAAAATTCGTGAGTAATCATATCGGTCATATTGAGACGTTCCAATCCGGCTTTGGCAAGAACCATACCGTCCCAATTCGACTCAATAAATTTCCGCATACGTGTATTAATATTGCCGCGTAAATCAGTAATGTTAAAATCCGGACGCCACCAGAGAAGTTGAGACTTGCGTCTGAGCGAGCCTGTGGCAACAACTGCATGAGGCGGTAATGTGTTGAGATTATATTCCTTCCGTCTCGAAACAAGGACATCAGAGACGGAGCCGCGTTCGGTTACACCCAAAATTGATAATCCCGAAGGTAGTTCTGTCGGCATATCTTTTAGGCTATGAACTGCAATATCAATTGTGCCAACAAGTAATTCGTTTTCCAATTCCTTAGTAAATAGCCCCTTTCCGCCAAGCATTTCAAGTGGCAGAGCAAGTATTTTATCACCCTTAGTAGAAATTTTTTTGTATACAATATTCAGGGAAGGATTGTTTTTGAGCAAAAGATTACCTACGAAATGTGCCTGCCACAAGGCAAGTTCGCTGCTGCGTGTTCCTATGATTAACTTGTTTTTCATTAACTAATCCGTACCAAGAGCAAATTAATAAAAATGAAGTTCAAAGAAAAAAATAAAAAGAATACTATAACGACAAAAGTAAAAAATGTTAATATTAAATTTGAAAATCATTATTAACAAAAATATACATTAATCCTGCATATAATAATATTTTCAATCGAACGATACTAGTATTTTAATGTCATTTATGAAAAGAATCGGAATAAATAAAAAACTTGCAGGATTCATATATTTTTAATAATTTAAGATGTTATAAATATCAACAACGTATGCTATGAAAATTGGAAGTTTTGACATAAACAGAATATATAATATTGATTGTCTTCAAGGTATGAATCAAATGCCTAATGATAGCATTGATTTAGTAGTTACATCACCACCATACGATGATTTGAGATTTTATAACGGATATTCATTTGACTTTGAAGGAATTGCAACAGAGTTGTTTCGCATAATGAAAAAAGGTGGTGTTGTTGTTTGGATAATTGGAGATAGAATTAAAAACGGGAATAAGTCCTTAACAAGCTTTCGTCAAGCTTTATTTTTTCAAGAAATTGGATTTAATGTCCACGATGTAATGATTTATAAGAAAAAAAATACTCCTTTTATGCGTTCAAATGCCTATACTAATTGCTATGAATTTATGTTTATCTTGTCAAAGGGTAAACCCAAGACCTTTAATCCATTGAAAACTCCAACAGTTCGTAATGGATTTGAAAAGTTAGTATCTAATAAAAAGGCAGATGGTATAAACAGAAAAGTTGTAGCTGAACTTAAAAAAGAGAAAACCCGAATAAATATTTGGGAGTATGCTGTTGGTCTTGGTGGTAGTACGAATGATAGATTTGCTTTTGAGCATACAGCTATTTTCCCGGAAAAACTTGCTATGGACCATATTCTCTCTTGGTCTAATGAAGGAGATATTGTATTTGACCCTATGTGCGGTTCGGGAACAACCTGCAAAATGGCGGCATTAAATAATAGAAATTTTTTAGGAATGGAAATATCAAAGGAATATACAGAATTATCTGAGAAAAGAATACAAATCTTAGATGAAATTCTTTTTTAATTACTTAGAATGTTTTTCCAAATATCGAATTGCTCTTTTTAACAAATCCTTATCATCTTTAAAACGTCCCAGTCCTGTATTACAACTATCGCAAATCCACTCTCTCGCCTTGCCATTATAATGGTTGTGGTCTCTAACTAAATTGGCTGTAACACCTGGTATTGAGCCTTTTTGGCAAATAGGGCAAATGAAAAAATGTGTCGGTTTAATTCTATCCAATTTCTTTTTCTCTTCTGATTTTAATTGTACACCATTTATCTTTACTCTGCAAGATTTACAGCTAGGTCTTGTTGTTTTTCTTCCTTTCGCATCAGTTTGATTAATTTCAAAATCAACATAATCTTTTTCAAAACATGACATACATTGCATATTTTATACTTATGTGGTTTGCCGGTTTTTGCAACATCCAAGTATTTTAAATCACTCCTTTTTAAAAATAGATTAATGCTTTTGCCAATAAAAAAAACCTCTACAATATTCTTTTTAGAAATAGATTTAACAATACCGACAGAATGCAACTCGAGGTATTGATGCTTTTTTATGAGTATCACATAATCATTTATTTTAATCATAATCGAATAAATCTTTGAGACTAATGTTTAATGCTTTTGAAATTTTAACAATATTTTTAAGTGTAATATTTCGTTCTGCTCGTTCTATCATTCCGATATATGTTCTGTGTAAGTCGGCATTAAAACCAAATTCTTCTTGCGAAAAACCTTTTGATTTTCGTAATTCTTGGACTCTTTTACCAAATTTAACTAATATTTCATTTTTTGTATTCATTGTAAATTAGATTATTAAAATAAGTTTAAGGTTAATCTATTACAACAGACTATTATTAGCAGAAATATTTTAAAGATAATTTTACATAGTATAAATCGTAACATATATTGTAGTTCTTCGTTATATTTATTAAGTTGGATTTGATAATAATTACTAATAAAATATTGATATGTTAAAAATTCCTGCAATATTATTGTTTTCGGTCATTTTGATTTTCACGCTATTTGCCGGCGAGAAAGATGATTTGAAACGCGGCAAGAAACTGTATATACAGCAATGTTCCAAGTGCCATCGTAAGAATGGCAAAGGCATTAAAACCGTCTATCCGCCATTGAAAAATGCCGACTATGTTCGGAAAGGTGATAAAATTGAATTGCTTCGCGGTATGTTGTACGGTCGTGAAGGCAAGATTACTGTAAACGGATACAAATATCAGGGTGTAATGACAACGGAAATAGATAAGTCTCTAAGCGATAGAGATATTACACTTATTCTGAATTATGTGTATAAAAAGCTGAATAAGTTAGATATTAAAACGACCGTTGATGATGTAAAAAAAGCAAGAAAAGCCGGCAAGTTATCAGGTGGTAAATAAAACAATGAGAAATAGATACATAATCGCCGTGCTAATTTTGCTTTTCTTCGGCACAATTATTATTGAGACAATTGAGGCAACGCCGCAACTTGCATTATGGACGGGGAACCGATGTTCCGCTTGCCATATCTCAAATCAAGGTGGCGGAATGCGTAGCGAGTTCGGATGGAACTTCGGCAAGAGTTCCTCAATATTTTCTTCCGCCGAAAAACCTCTGTCTGCAATTTATTCCATTGATAAAGGAAAATACTCATATTTCAATAAATTGTTCGCTTGGGGATTTGATTTTCGTTATCAATCTACTCGCTCGAACAAGACAAATGAAGCAGTCAGGAAGTATTACCCAATGCAAGCAAGTCTTTATGCAAATTCAAATCCTTGGGAGTGGTTGTTAGTAGAAGGTCAGTATAATTACGGTGATTTAATATTCGATGGACAACAGGAATGGTCTGCATCTGCTTATGTCAAATTTGGTGATGAGTTGCCGAAATTGCATATAGGAAAATTTGAGCCGCCTTCCGGTATATACGAGTGTGATATGGTTATGCTTGACAGACGTAATGCTGTGCCGAATGGTACGGAACAATTTATTCCGCCGGATTATTCCGAAGCAGGGGCGGAAATTATTTATGAATCACTTGATTGGCTATCACTAAATTTCGGTGTGTTTGATTCTTGGAATCTCGGCAAACAGAAAGTATGGGGTAATGATTTGCAATACATAACGGTAGCACACAATCCGAGTTTTGTATTTAAAACAACATTCTATCCCGAAATGTTTTTTGATGATTTTCCCTCATCATTTATTGGTGCGGCATTGCTTGTCAATGGCGGCTTTGCATACTATAACTTGTTCGCCGGATATTCTATTATTGATAATCTTTCGGTAGAGGCTAGATATTATGGTTCTCATCTTAGCGGTTTTGTTGATGGTAAAAATAATATTCGTACAACAAATAGTATTATTGCTCAACTAAACTACATACCGTACAGAGGTATTATTGTAACGGCACGAGCCGAAACCGCTAATGCGAATTTGGCGATTGACAAAGAAAATAAACAATATGATTTCAATACAATGCAATATACGCTATCGGCAACATTACAGCCTGTCCCGTATTTTGAATTCATTGCACAGTATCGCATTGTTGATTGTTATTATTACACATCAGGAAGATGGCTGTTTCAGGCACATTTGTATTATTGATTATGATGTCTGGACTAAGTGTTTTATAAGGAGTATAGTGCGTTATTATGGTGCTGTTTTTTCTAAGATGAAAGGTGAGTACACCACATAGCTCCTAACATCAGTGAGTTGGGGAAAGAAAAGTGATAGTGAATAATAAAGAGAGGTTGTACCCATAAGGATACAACCTCTCTGATTAAATCATAATCAAAATACTTATTTCTCGATATTATTCAATAATTCCTTAATACCACCGAGTGAACTGAGAATACTTGAACTCTCGTAAGGCATAAATACAAGTTTGTTCGTATTGTCAGCAATTTCTTTTAGCGACTCAAGATAGCGTACCGCAATTAAATATTGAGCAGGGTCTGTGTCTTTTTCCAACAATGCGGCAGTAATCATACTGATTGCTTCTTTTTCTGCTTGTGCAACTTTGATGCGGGACTGTGCTATACCTTCCGCTTCGAGAATAGCGGCTTGTTTATCTCCCTCTGCATTTACAATAGCCGCCTGTTTATTACCTTCGGCACGCAAGATGGCAGATTGTTTATCTCCCTCTGCTTCGAGAATAGTAGCCCTACGATTTCTTTCGGCAGTCATTTGTTTTTCCATTGTCTTTTGAATGTCTTCGGGCGGCGAAATATCTTTAACTTCGACACGCATAACTTTGACGCCCCACTTGTCCGTAGCCGCATCTAATGAAGTTCGCAATTTAGTATTAATATACTCCCTTTCGGCAAGCGACCTGTCTAAATCAAGTTCACCCATAACTGCGCGCAAGGCACTTTGTGTCAATTGCTCAAGTCCCCAGCGAAGATTAGATATTTCATAAACAGTCTTTGCGGGGTCAGTTATTTGGAAATAAACAACACAATTGACCTGCATAGTTACGTTGTCTTTGGTAATAACATCTTGCGGCATAATGTCCAAGACTTGTTCACGCAAATCAATAGTTGCTCTGACCTTATCAATAAATGGAACAATAATATTAAGTCCCGAATGAGCGGTTTTGTGGTATTTCCCAAGCCGCTCAATAATTTTTACACTTGCCTGACTAACAATTTTGATAGTACTGGCAGCAATTATTAAACCGAAAAGTATAATAACAGCAAGAACAATTCCACCTTCCATATTTCCTCCAAAATTAATTAATAATTCTAACAAACATTTTTATACCTTCATACTTAGCAATTTCCACGGTTTTACCCTGCGGAATAATTGAATTGTCTTCGGAACGAGCCGCCCAATCTTGTCCTTCGACTTTTATTCTGCCTGTTCCTTTTATATTATCAATTTGTTCGGTTACAATGGCATTCTTTCCAATAAGAACATCTACGTTTGTTCGATAATTTTCACCAGGCGACTTGACGAATATTGTTTTAAAAAAAGTTCGGGACATTGCTACCATAAGTAGAGATAGAGCAATCCAAATAAGAACCTGCCAAACAGTATCGTGTAAACCGAGTAAATCCAAAACGGCAACAATAGCCGCCGATACACCAAACCATAAAATAACAAATCCCGGTGTTAGTATCTCAATTAACGTCAGAATCAATGCGGCAATAAACCAATAATAATAAACCATAATGCCTAATAGATAATGTTAAACAGATAATATCAAATATAAATCTTTTTTTGCTTAAAAAAAAGAAAAAATAAAGTGTTAATACAAATAATATGATTTAGTTTTGTAAATTTTTACGAAACAGCTCTTTTAGAGGATATTTGACAAGCCGAAAACTGACAACGTTGCGATTGTTTTTTAAATAGTTAAAATTAATTACAGCCATAACAATAGCCATTGGGCCCCAATCATTCATTAAGACAAAATTATTTCCGGAAATAAAGTTAATCAGAAACAATACAACCATAATAAAAAATGGAATTCGCTTCATCAATTTTTCTTCATTTGATAAATGCTCATCGTTGTGTTGCTCTCTTGCCAAACGATAGGCAATCATTACAAGTGAGGTAAAAAAAGCAAGAAATGCCAACAAACCTAACATTCCATATTCTGCCAGCAAACCAAAAACAGTAAAATCGGAGAACTCTAAATTATTTATTTTATTCTTATATGACAAACCCGCACCAATACCAAAAACCGGATATTCCTCCCATACTTCAATTGCTTTTCTTGCTGATGCGCGTCTAACATTAAAAGATTCACCGATTACCATTTTGTCATCGCCTTGACTAATATTTAGAATTCCCTCAATTCGTTTCGAGAAAAGTTCGACAACGCTTATACCTAAATTTTTTGAAAAAATACTATCGGCAATCACGATTACTATTACAATTGAAATGAAAATTAATATGAATCGAAAGATATGTCGTACTTTCTGCATTAATAAAAAAGCGGAGAAAATCATAGCGACACCAACCATAGCGGTTAATGAAAATGTAGCAAGAGTACCAATTGCAGTAAATACCAATGTTGTTATAATAAATGTTTTGTTAGTAATCCAATGCTTCAACTTATAGACGAAGGGAAGTACTAAAAAAGCAAATATATAAGAATTAAATGAGCCCAAAGCAGATGGCTCCGAAAAAATAGAAGTTGCCCGAAAAAAATTACCATAACGTAAGCTAAGCTGCTTAATCTCATCTGGTGGTCCTTCGCTTGCACCACGAGCCAGACTGACATTCGTAAAATCAATCCAAGCAAGTGGCAAATCAGCTGC
>CAZOOR010000023.1:0-13423 GCA_964581505.1 uncultured Hyphomicrobiales bacterium | reverse complement strand
GCTTAAATACAATGAAGTAAAAAGACAATAGAGCAAAATCCTGCAAAGTTACTCCATATCCGGCAAAAGATGTAATCTGAAAACCGGATACGAAAAAACTGAAGAATATTAATAATAATGCAATTTGCAACTTTTTTACTTCTGTCAATGATAAAAAAACAATCTAATGATTTTTCTTCACTTTTATAAAAAAATGAAAATGTCCTGCATTAATTAGTTTATAATTACGCGAAAGATAGGGTAATGCTTCCGCGTGATGAGTCCATAATTGCACAACTGCATCAGGTTGCAAATGACCGATTGAATACGAGTAATCCCATTTATTATGTCCGGGTTTATAGTCGTTATATTTGGCAAAACCTTTTTCTATCCTACCCTGTATTCCGGCGATACGGTTATCATTTTTCCCGAGTATGTCAATGATTTTTCTATTTAAATAATAAGGAATGACGCCGGCAGTAGCAAGTGCAACAGTAGCATCATCGGGTAAGAGCCGTTCTGCTTCGAGTACCAATAGGGTATGCTTTCGGTTATCTTGCATCAGGACAGGAGGCTTTAATAATAGTAGTTCTTCCCAAGATTTAAATATTATTGGAGTATTTATTAATAGTAATGTCCCCAATATTAATAATATAGAATTTTGTTTTACTTTTTGGGGCTTTTGTGGGTTCAATATGTTATACTTATAATAATGTTCAAATTCAATATCGGCAAAAATGATAAAGATAATTGGAATAACAATACTGATAAATCTATTAGAACCATTCCACCAATCCCAAGCATCGCCTCCAATATAGATATTATATACAATTATAATCGCAGGGATAATAAACAAAAATATGTATGAATAGTAATTCGCTTTTTTGTCGGTATATAGCCAAAATAGGAATAACCATATCCAAATATAGCCCAAACTGATAAATGAAAAGAACCCGCGAATAATACGCAAGTGCAAAGGATAAGCCGTCATTTTCAGATAATATGTATTGGGTAGAAATCCCTCATAATAATATAATCGGAAAAATAATAATAAAAATATTACGGCGAAAATAGAAACAAAGAATAAATTGTCGAATTTCTTATTTTGCTTATCAATAAATGATGTTGCCGTAAAATAAAATACTAACATTAGCAATAAATAATCGGGACGCAGAAGCACGCCGATTGCCGGCAATAAGATAATGAGATGACTATACTCTTGCTTTTTAATAGAAATAAATAGATAATATGCTGTGGCGGTCGTTATCGGCACTAATGCCGCAACCTCCATTCCACCAAGCGCCCAGACGTTCAACGGTAGAAAAAATGCAGTCATTAATACGGAAGCGTAAACAATATTCTTATTACCCTTTGAGACTAAATCTGCTAATTTTGTCACAAACAACAAATTAATTGACATTAATATTGCCGCGAGTAGTTGAATGATAAGCGATGTATATTGCTTTGCAAGAGGCAAAAGATGAACACCTGCCATAGTCAGCATCCATAATGGATTGGTGTATCCTTCCACATTTGCACCATCAGCATTGAAATACGGACCATTACCGGCGGCATAATTTGCGGCATATCGCATAGAAATCATAGCATCATCAAGCAAGGAAAAATAGCGCTGTCCATCTATTACGTAACTTGTATTCCAAATAAATAGAAGGGCATATGCAAAGTATGCTAAAATTATTGAGTAAATAATCCTTCGGCTGTATGTCTGCTTGTTAATCATTATTTGCTTTTATGGTAAAGAAGGAAATTACCCCGTTGTTCCACAAAGAGCCACCCTCGATTTTCGGGAATTTTGCCGAGAAAATTTTCTACACCGATTTTCCAATCACAAAACCAAGTAATATTCTTTTTATCAAGATATTCCCACATATTATTTCGGTAATGTAATGCTTCGTAATTGACCTTCCCGTCCAGATTCACTACCTTATCAATAAAGTATCCTATTGTTCCTGTCTGTCCTGCGGCTACTTGCTCTGTAATAGGTACATTTTTCTCAATTAGAGGTAATTGATTGTTGAGAAATCCGCTACCCTTAATTCCAATTTTAAACAGAACAATAAATATAAATGATATTGACATTATTGGAAAAATAACCGAAAAAAAATATTTTGCTTTTCTGTTAATCAATATTGTTTTCAATAATGCAAGCGATAGAATAAAAACAGAAACAATACTAAGCGGCATAAAATATCTTGGATAGAAATACACCGCCCAATTTGAAATTGTGTACCAAACAATTAGTGATATAGAAAAAAATGTAAGCGTTAAGAGAAATACTTTGAATCGTTTGTTTTTTGAACTATTATTCTCCTTGAAAAGTAAACCGAAGAGAGGGAATACGAAAGCGAATACAATTCCAAAAAATACAAATCGGAATATAAGTATAGCTTGATGACTTGTTAAAGCATCAATTTTAGTTGTAAATATTTCAAAATTTGTAAATACGGCATATAGCGACCAGAAAATCCTGTAAATATCAAAATCAAAACTCTGCTGTGCCTGACCGCTAATAGGCATAACCGAACCAAAAACAGTGTAGTTGTAAATCCACCAAGGCAATGATACAACGAGTGCAGTCATTGAAATTACTATTGTTTTGCTTAATCGCTTACGTAAAGTACTTGATTTATCAAAAATGAATAATACCAGCACAAAAATTACGACAAAAAAAGCAAAGTCTATACGTGTCAAAACAGTAAGTCCCAATAATAATCCAAGCATTAAATTACTTTTCCAATTATCCTGATAAAATTTGAAAAAGTAGTAACCGGTAAGCACAATCATCAACATATAGAAACCAGTTTCCAAGCCATTTAAATGTTTGATGATTATTGTTTGTCCGGAAATATATAAAAGAGAAACTAAATAATGGAAAGAGTTATCAATTTTGGGGAAACTCTGCTTTAAATAATCGGAAATAAAATGACCAAGTAAATACGCAGTCAATCCTAAAATAATGACCTGCAGAATAATCAATAAACGAACGGAAAGCAGTTTGTTTTCAATTGAAAAAATAGGGGTAGAGATGAATGTAAACAGCGGTTGAAAACCATTAGTAAGATTTGTTCCGTCTATTGTAACACCATTACCATTGGCAATATTACGCGCAACAGTCATCGAAAAAAAACCATCTTCCGATACAGGAAAATCAGCTGCCTGCCTGCCTTCCCTTATTGCCAAAAGCATAAAAAGAAATAAAATAAAAATGAAAATATATTTTAAATAATTCATAAACGAATCAAATAAGTCCTTTTTTATGCTTGATTTCCAGTTTATTCAACATATCCTTTGTCATTGCATCTAACAAGTAATCAGGATTCCAGCCCCATTCCTCACGTGCCGCCGAATCATCAACGTCATTGGGCCAGGAATCTGCTATTGCCTGCCGAAAATCCGGTTCGTAGCTTATCTCGAAACCGGGACGATATTTTTTAATTGATTCCGCCAAATCCCTAACAGTGAAACTCATTGCACCGAGATTGAATGCGTTATGATGTTTTAACTGTTCCAAGGGCGTATTAAGCAAATCAATGATAGATTTTATGCAATCCGGCATATACATCATTGGTAGGCGTGTATCCTCCTTTACAAAGCATGTATATTTGTTATTTTTTACGGCTTGATAATAAATATCCACCGCATAGTCGGTAGTACCGCCACCCGGCATTGTTTCGGAAGATATAATACCCGGAAAACGTACACCGCGCACATCTAATCCATACTTGGTAAAATAGTAATCTGCCAATACTTCGCCGGAAACCTTGGTTACTCCATACATAGTTGTTGGACGCAACGAACTATCTTGCGGAGCGACTTTCGGACAATCCGGACCCCATACCGCAATGGAACTCGGGATAAACACTTGCTTAATATTATGCTTTACACTTAAATTCAATACATTCAGCGTACCGTTCATATTAATATCCCAGGCAAGCGCAGGCTTTTTCTCGCCAACACCTGATAGGATAGCGGCTAAATGTATTATTGTATCAATTTTCTCCTGCTCAATAATCTTCTCGAATGTAGCAATGTCTTTGATGTCAAGAATATAAAAAGGACCCTGACGCATAAAATCGTCAGAGCCTTTTCTTATATCGCTTGCAACTACATTTTCGCTGCCGTAAATTTTACGATAAGCAACAGTCAATTCAGAGCCAATTTGTCCTAATGCACCTGTAATTAAAACTTTTCTACTTTTATTACTCATTTATATATCCGAAGAAATACTGATTAAATCATACCTAATTCTTTGCCAACTTTGATGAATGCATTAACTGCAAACATTACTTGCTCCTCTGAATGTGCCGCAGAAATCTGTACACGAATTCTATCCTTGCCTTTTGGCACAACGGGATATGAGAAAGCAATCACATAGACACCTTCATTAAGCATTTTATCGGCAAAGTCCACGGCAAGTTGCGAACAGTTATCATATTTACCGAACATAATCGGAACAATAGGATGGTCGCCTGCAATAATATCAAATCCGGCTTTTGTCATCTCGGCACGGAATAATTTTGTATTTGCTTCGAGTTTATCACGCAACTCGGTTGATGCGGACAAAAGAGCGAGTGCCTTGATTGATGCACCGATAGTAGCAGGCGGTACGGTATTCGAGAATAAATAAGGGCGAGCCTTATTACGCATCCAGTCGATTATTTCTTTACGTCCGGAAATACAACCGCCGGAAGCACCGCCTAATGCTTTGCCAAAAGTAGTTGTAATTACATCTATTTTGCCCATAACGCCGCGATATTCGTGTGTGCCGCGTCCTGTTTTGCCCATAAATCCGGTAGAATGGCTGTCATCAACCATAACGAGAGCGTTATATTTATCTGCAAGAGCAACAATTTCATCTAATTTGGCAATATCACCGTCCATTGAGAAAACGCCGTCAGTAGCAATCATTTTAAATCTGACACCGGCTTTGTCCGCTTCTTTCAGACAGCGTTCCAATCCTTTAAGTTCCTTGCCGGTCGCCGGGTCTATGCTAATATCATCGCCCATATTTGCGTGATTGTAAATCCATCTCTGTGCTTTACACAAGCGAATTCCGTCAATAATTGAGGCGTGATTGAGAGCATCTGTAATAATCGCATCTTGCGGTCCGAGCAGTGGTTCGAAAACTGCACCATTGGCATCAAAGCAGGAAGAAAATAAAATTGTATCCTCCGTACCGAGAAAAGCAGTCATCTTGTCTTCCAATTCCTTGTGAATATCCTGTGTGCCACAAATAAAACGAACTGAGGACAATCCGTAGCCGCGTTCATCAATAGCATTATGTGCGGACTCTATCAATTCCTTATGAGATGACAAACCGAGATAGTTGTTCGCACAGAAGTTCAATACCTTTTGTTCGCCGACAACAATCTCTGCCGCCTGTGGGCTTTCAATAATTCTTTCGTACTTAAATAACTTTTGCTCTTTAAGGGTATCCAGCTCCTTGCTCAGATAATCTTTCATTTCACCAAACATAATATAGCTCTCTTTAATATTAAACATCGAATTAATTATATTATAACTAACAAATTTAATCAACTGTTCAATTTATAACAAATGATATTTTAATTTTTCTTCTCATTATGATATATTTTTGCATAGGTTTTGTTATATTTGGGGAATGAGGAAATTGGGGAAGAAAAAATAAAAAACAGACAGAAAAATTACTCTAAAAGGTTATTTTTGTAAATATGAATAATAAATTGAAAATACAGATAGAACAAGAATTAATTGATAATATAAAATCTATTATTGTCAATGCAAGAAAGAAAATTGCTCCAAAAGTAAATCAGGCATTGATTATTACATATTGGGAAATAGGAAAAGTTATCGTTGAAAATGAAAAGCAAAAAGGGATAGACAATCAATCGACAAGACAATTTATCCTTGCATTATCAAAAATACTTACGAAAGAAATTGGACGCGGTTTTTCAAGGTCTAATCTATTCAATATGAGAAAATTTTATCTTGAATATCTGAATATCCAGACACTGTCTGGACAATTAAGCTGGTCTCATATCTGCGAACTATTAATTATAGATGATAAGGATAAAAGAAATTTTTACGAAAAAGAAACCATTAATGCAAATTGGTCGATAAGAGAACTTAAAAGACAAATTGATAGTTCACTTTACGAACGACTAATTTTATCACAAGGAAAACAAAACAAGAATATTTTAATAGAGTTATCCAATAAAGGACAAGAGTTATCAAAACCCGAAGATATAATCAAAAACCCATACGTTTTTGAATTTCTCGGATTGCCTGAAAATAAGCCCGTTTTGGAAAAAGATTTGGAAAAGAAACTCATCAAACATATCGAAGATTTTTTACTTGAATTAGGCAAAGGTTTTATGTTTGTCGGTTCGCAACAACGAATTACACTGAATAACATGCATCATTATGTGGATATGGTATTTTATAATAAAATTTTGAAGAGTTATATCTTGATTGAATTAAAGACAAGAAAATTAAAAATTACAGATGCAGGGCAACTAAATACATATTTAAATTATTACAAAACCGAAGTAAATGAAGAAGGAGATAATCAGCCAATTGGGATTATTCTATGCACAGACAAAGATGAAATTACGGCAGAATACATTTTAAGCGGATTAGAAAACAATGTATTTGCTTCTAAATTCACATATATATTACCCGAAAAAGAAAAATTAATAAAAGAAGTAGAGAACGTATTAAAAGAAGGATAGTCAGCTGGCAATAATGTATATAAGATATTGAACAACAAGTAGTTCAATATGTGGCATGAATATACACGAACAGCATAGCAAATTGAAAAATTGGAGCGTTGGTATCACGTACTACTCATAGTCAAAGTCGTTGTAGTCAATTAGAAAATAAATAGGAAAAAGTTAGACATTGTCTCGTAAATTGAATGATATGGATAAAATTGAAAAAATAATTAACGAATTGTTACCTGATAAACAAAAGCAAAAGACTTATCTTGAAATTCTTTGTGAAATCATTATGTATGCAGATTCGTTTGGTTCTGAGAAATGGGGTTTAAGTATAAAGAATGATGGAATAAGAATCAAAGTTGGTAGTTTGATAACAACAACGATTCATAAAAATGCAATTTGGCTAGCCCTAGATAAAAAACTAATAGTAAATAATTCAAAAGAGACAAATAAAATGTTAGAATTTGGATGGGATTCCGGCGAATGGGCGGAATACTCTGCTGTAAAAACACGAAACTACTTTTATCGTGATAGCTCAAAAGACAAATGGGAAAAGATTAAACATTTGCATTTTGGAACAATCGAAAAAGCATCAATAAAATACTTCCAGCTTAGAATAGATAGTCAAAAGGAAAATTCAATAGAATTATTGAATTATTTAAAAAGAAGAATATTACCTAATTTACCTTTACCTAAATATAAAGAGACTGAAATTACTGGAGATACTAAATTTAATAATACGGGATGTTGGATATTCTTTTGTAATCCTAAGTACTGGCAAATAGACGAATTTCTTGAAACAGACGAAGTATATTCAACTTGGAGTATAACTGATTGGCAAAAGAATTATTTTCAAAAAGGACAATTTGCTATCATCAGAGTCGGTAAAGATTCAAGAACAAAAGCCGAATTGAACGGAAAAGAAAGGTTAAAAGCCGGTATATATGGAATTGTTGAAATAATGAGTCGAGCAATGCCAATGCCTGATTCTGACGGACAATTCCGAATTCAACCCGAAAATAATAGAGACGAACGACTAAGGGTAAAAATTCGATACATAAAAAAACTACTTGACAATCCAATACTTTTAAGCGATTTGAAAAACTTAAATGATTTTCAAAATGAAAAACCTTTGCTTAATGGTCGTCAAGCTTCCTCATGGTCTATTGAACAAGAAACATTTAACAAAATCAAGAAACTTGCAGACAGGTATATAGAAATTATTGGTGAAGCAACTGAAACAGAACTTAATGATTTCGGTGATTTGCAAATGCTTGAAGCAAAATATTTCAACGCTACACCAAGGGTTAAGGAAATTGTAAGTCGAAGAATTGAGAGAGGTAATATCTCAAAGGTAGTGAAAAAAGCAAATAATTATGAATGCCAAATTTGTAAAGCTTTAGATTTACCTGCTCATGGATTTAAAAAAAGAAACGGTGAATTATACGTTGAATCTCATCATATCATTCCTGTTTCTGAATTAGAACAAGGTTCCCTTGGTACTTTGAATCTTTTGACTGTTTGTGCAAATCATCATAGACAATTACACTACGGAGACGTTAAGATAGTTGAGAATAATGATGAGTATTTTAAAATTTTAATTGATAATAAACAGATTCGGATTAATAAAATAAAAATTAAACATTTACTTGCTGCAAGAGGAAATGAAAAATAAATATAAATAACACCCACAACACCACCTATAAACAATAGCGGCAAAATTACATTACTTCCCCAATTCTCTTAAACTACTGTTCGCCGCTTGATTTTCGGGATATACTTTTAATGCCATATTATATGCTTTGTGGGCAAGTGCAATCTTGCCGTTGTATTGTGCGTAACGTCCTATGTTTGTGATGCCCATCGAGGCGGTTTCCAATATGCCCTTGACGAGATGAGCTTCAGGGTCGTAATGTCCGGCAATAAATTTATCAATATTGATTTTACTTAAATCGGGAATAGCATTTGTTTCGCCTTTGACGAGTTTGAACGCAAAGCCGGCAGGGATTTTCCTATAATCGCTTGCAATATCCTTGTCAGTTGCGTTTTGCAGTATATCCGGCGTAATGTAAACAGGACGGTTGGCTATGTTCTGATTAATAAACGAATTAACCATATCAATATAATACTTCTGAATCAAAAACGGGTCATAATCATTTTCATCTTCAAATAGCTCGAGTTGCGATAAATACAAACGTATTTCCTTTTCGCTCTTTTTCGCTACTTCGGGATACCAGCGTTTGAATTGCTCCAAATACCAAGTACGGCGCAGCAGTTCCTTTTCGATAAGGACTATATCGGGACGGTAATTTTCGACGCGTTGCATATACCAAAACGCAGAGCAGAAATAATCCCACTGTGCAGAAATAACGATTGCATTGCTGTCGAGATTGTCCGCAAGTATTTTCGTGTATTCCGGCACAAGACGGTTGCTCGAATAATCGTTTTCCGAATAATTAATAGCAAGCGAGAGCATCGGAATAATAAATGCCAATGCCGCATATTTGGTATACTTGCGGAAAATCGAATATAATCCAATTCCGGTCAGAATAATCAAAGCAATGAAGGAAAGCGAAAAGTATGTTTCGATGTCATGTATGCCGTAATTGAAAGCATAAATCAAATTCGAGATAACAAGAATGACGAGAAATCCAAATATTGCCTTGTTTGTTTTAAATATATGAATAAATCCGGCAAACAAAGGAATAACGCCCAGCCAACCGAATTGATATAAAAATATGTCGAAGAATTTCTCTGCATTGATTTTCATTGTTGCGGCATCGGCAAACATCCACACGCGATACTGCTTGCCCGAAACGTGATACCAAAATTTGTCGAAATTTCGAGAAACCCAACCCCAGTTAAATTCCGGCATCGTAGCACTACGCAGGGGCAGGTATAGATATAAACTCAGTCCCACAGCAAAAGGCAATAAAAGTAAAAAAAGTAGTTTGACTCTTTCGCCGGAAAAATCAAAGCCTTCGTTCCGCTTATAGAAAAATAAAAACAAAACTGCAGGAATAAGCAACATAGTTGTCATGTGGTTAGCAAAGGCAAGTCCAATAAAGAAAGCCGTTATATACATATCTTTTTTTTGGTTATCATCACTGTACCAAGTCCGAAGCATAGATAATATAACAATATTGAACATCAGCAATTGCAGTGAATAAACTTCAAACATAATCGCTTGTTGCCAAATTGTGAGTGCAAAGGCATATATTAATGCGGAGACAGCGGAAATAATTATCCTCAAATTTTCGGGTACTTGTTCAATTATTCTTTTACTTTTATCTTTCTTATTTTTCTTTTGTTTACGTTCGGGTATAGTTGCTATATTCTTTAGGATTGTTTCAATAATTAAATAAAAAAATATAACCGAGAGCGAAGTCATTAACGCGGCAAAATGATTTAAATGCGCAATATTGCTAATGCCCGTAAAATTAATAAGTGAATAAATATATCCGACAATTGTAAACAGGGGATAACCCGTAGGGTGAGCAATGCCGAGAGTAGTACAAACGGCGGCAAGCTCGCCGCTGTCTGTAAACATTAGCCCCGGAGCGGCTGTAAAATTATAAATTATATAAGAAATAATAAATACTAATAAGCTTGTGTACTTGCTAAAAAATGATTTCATATTGCTACCTACTAATTGTATTTAAATTTTGTAAAATAAAATACGTAATTTATAGTTTCTCAAATGTTAAATATAAGATAAATTGAATAAATATTATAAAATTTGTACATATATAAATAGTTTGGAATAAAAAAAATGATTACTCTAAATGTAAATATCGACCACGTGGCAACTGTGCGCAACGCACGCGGTGGTGTTGAACCGGAGCCGGTAGAGGCGGCATTAATTGCCGAGCAAGCCGGAGCAACAGGTATTGTTTGTCATTTGCGGGAGGATAGAAGGCATATTAAAGATAGAGATTTGCAACTGCTCCGCGAATTAATTCAAACAAAACTTGATTTGGAAATGGGAGCCAATGAGGAAATTATTAATATTGCTCTCGAAACAGTTCCGGACCTTGTTACTATTGTTCCCGAAAACAGAATGGAACTGACAACGGAAGGCGGATTGAATGTAAACGAAGATATACCCCGCTTTACAAATCTTGTTGATAGAATGCACGGCAAGGATATTGAAGTGAGTTTTTTCGTTGAACCGCTGAAAGAACAAATTGATGCAGTGCTGAAAGCCGGTGGTGATATGGTGGAATTTCATACCGGTGTATATGCCAATCTAAAAGATAAAAATTCTATTGAGCGTGAGTTTGCGAAAATACGAGAAGCTTGTGAATACGCAAATTCCGCCGGATTGAAAATAGCCGCAGGTCACGGACTAAACTATTTTAATACACAACGAATATGCACAATACCACAAATAAATGAGCTTAGCATTGGGCATTCAATCATTTCGCGTGCAGTGTTTTTCGGTTTGGAGCGTGCGGTCAAGGATATGTTTGATTTAATTAATTATTCAGTAATCAAGAGTAAACGCTGATGTGCGGAATTGTCGGCATTGTAGAAGTTCACAGTAATGAGCCGCGGATAGAATATCCCTTGTTAAAGAAAATGAGTGATGTTATTGAACATCGTGGACCGGATTCAGAAGGTCAATGGGTTGCTGATGATAAAAGATGCGGACTTGCATTTCGGCGATTATCAATAATTGATTTGTCCGATGCGGGCAATCAACCTATGCAGACAGATGACGGACGCTATACTATTGTATTCAATGGCGAAATATATAATCATCTTGATATTCGCAAGGAACTTGAAGAATTGGGTTATAAGTATCGTTCGCGTACCGATACGGAAACTATACTCAAGGGCTATTTGCATTGGGGGGCGGATATTGTAGATAAATTGAACGGTATGTTTGCTCTTGCAATTTGGGACAGCGAAACCAATGAACTGTTTTGTGCCAGAGACCGTGTCGGCAAAAAACCGCTGTATTACTACTATCAGGACGGTATTTTTATTTTCGGTTCAGAAATCAAATCAATACTCCTGCACCCTGCGGTTAGTAGGGAATTTAATGAACAGGAACTCCCCAACTATCTGAATTGGGCAATGTCAAGTAATCGAAATTCATTGTTCAGACACATACATAAACTGCCTGCCGCACATTGTTTGAAACTCACTGCCAAAGGTGATTTGAACAAATATAGATATTGGAGTGCAATAGATGAAAATACTCAATATGTGGATATGTCCGAAAAAGAACTGACTGACGAGATTTTGCGTCTGCTCAAACTTTCGATTAAAGACAGAATGATGAGCGATGTTCCTTTCGGTGTGTTTTTGAGCGGCGGCATTGATTCTAGTCTAAATGTAGCATTGATGGCGGAACTGATGGACCGTCCCGTTGATACGTTTACAGTTGGTTTCAAAGAATTGGAAAAATATAACGAACTGCAATACGCCAAACAGATTGCGGATTTATACAAGACAAATCATAATGAAATATTGATTGACGAAAAAGATTCTTTCAGTATCCTAAACGAACTTCCCTGGGTAGAAGATGAACCGAACGGCGACCCTGTTTGCATTCCGCTATATTTTTTAAGCAAATTTACACGAGAACTCGGAACAATAGTAATCCTTGTCGGCGAAGGAAGCGATGAACTGTTTATGGGCTATCCTTGGATGCACAGGGAATATAATTTCTATAAGTCATATTGGAAATGGTTCAAAGCATTACCCTCTTCTATGCGAAAAATTGTTTATCATAGTGTCAAGCCATTATTTATAAAAGCAAGACAAGAACATGCTTTGGACTATATGAGACGCGCAACTTATGACGAAGAGCATTATTGGGGTGGTATGTCAATATTTACTCCTGTTCAGCAGGAATTTCTGCTGAAAAAGGAGTATCGCGGTTTAATTGATAATATTCCCGCATTTGCCGCCGAACTTCATAATGAAGCCCGTTCACTCAAACCCGACTTGGACTATATGCAGGAAATATTCTTCGTCGAACTCAATCAACGTCTCGCAGAATTATTGTTTATGCGGGTGGACAAAATCGGAATGGCACACAGTATTGAGGCAAGGCTACCATTTATGGACAAACGATTAATAGAGTTTGTTATGTCTATTCCGGAAAAGCAGAAAGTACCGGATAAGAAATCCAATAAGTATCTTTTGAAGAAAGCAGTCGAGCCGATTCTACCTCATAATATTATTTATAGACGCAAGCAAGGATTTTGGGCGCCTGTAAATGAATGGCTTCGCAATGAATGGTATGATTATGCTTATGACAAAATTACAAATTCAGGTATTATTATTGATTATATTAATATTGATTATGTAAAATTAATGTTTGCCCAACACAAAAATTCAAAAGCAAACAACGGGTTAAAAATATTTCAACTATTACAACTTGCACTCTGGTGGGAAAGATTTTTCAAATAGAGTACAGCTAAAGAGCCATTATCTTTTTTTCATCCTTTTGTGTTAACTGTTTTTAACGTTTGACACTCGGGAGTGGGTATGGGGGTGGGTCCAGAAACTATTAAAATCTATCAACATTATAAGCATTACTTGCGTTAAGTTTTCCATTGGGCAGGTTTTGTGGGGTTGAAAAACAAAGACAGCTGACCCTCACCCCAGCAGTTGAACAACACGCCGAATCTAAATATAAAACAGCCGATAATATCAAACTGCGTCCTTCAGGGTGCGATTTTTGTATTTACCTTTTGCCTTTCGGCATC
>CAZOOR010000022.1:14972-36253 GCA_964581505.1 uncultured Hyphomicrobiales bacterium | reverse complement strand
AGATAATTATCAATTATTCCTTAGGCGATATATTCTATAAAAACCGAAGTGGGCAACTTGTTCGCATTGTGTATCAATGAACTTTTGTAATAGATTGCAGGCTACTCTAAACTGTTGTTCCGGTTTATTGTCATAGCCCCAATCCGCATTATGTATAATTAATTTAGTCTTGTGCTGAATAATGTCGGCGATTATCTTCCTCTGCTTATCTTCATCTTTACGTATCATTAAATCGTTAAGCGAATCGTAGTAGGTAGGATTTCGGCGTTCGCTTAGTGCATAAATCGGCGGGGCGTCCCAAGGAGTAACGAATATATAGTCGTCTTTTGCTGTATGACTAAGAATGTAGTTGATTGTTTTTTCAAAATTCCGTCTATTATTCTTATCTTTGAATGGTATGTAGCCATTTGCTGTTTGGACATATATAGGTGGTTTTCGTATTAGTGATGCCGCTTTGAAAAACGGGAATAGAACAGATAAAAACATAATGGAAACAATGACAATAGCACTTTTTCGCTGCAATTTATACTTGGCATATATTCCAAGAAAGAATAAGAACAGCATAAACGGAGCAAGCGATGGTGCCAAATGTGCCAGGTCCGAGCGTCCTAATCCCTTTGGGAAAGAGAGCAAAGCCCAAATAAAAATCAAAGTTGCGATGATAAGTTCTTTGCGGACGGGTTTTGTTTTCAAATAAAATAAAAAGCTGACGATTGCTATAAACGGCACAAGATAAAATCCAGATACTACGATAAATGTGAATGAATGATATACGAGAAAGACCAATGAAAAGATATTCCCTTTATTAGTTATTAAATCCCAATCTTTCAATATTGATACTTTGACATAGTAAAGGTCGTTAAAGTATGGTAAATTCATTGAAGTACCGTTTTTGACGCTTTCAAAAGCTATATCGTTAATAACTTTCAACGACAAATCGCCGAATGAAATAAATAGTAAGGCAATTAATCCTATTAGCGGAATAACAAAAAATGCAACAATCTTAATTATCTCTTTAAAACTCCTCTTAGTAGTGATAGAATATATTACTAAAATCAAAAGAAAACCTGCATACACGCCACCTACTTCATAGAGTTTAAAGAAAAAGGCAAAAGCAAACATTAGCCCCGAAAGGAAAATAAATTTATTTCTCTCTGAGTATTTTATGTATTTAATCAGATAATACGCTCCGAGTATTGTAAACAGAAGGAAGAGATTAATATAGTCCGGACCTTCATAGTTATACACAACGCTGAAAAAATAAAAAATGAATGCACTAATAATTGATTTGATATTATCTTGGAACAGAAGACGTCCAAGATAGAATCCTGCAACAGGAACTAAGCAAGAAGATAATACCGTAATAATGCGTAATAAATCAGTATTAACTCCAAATATTTTGTATATCAATGCGGGGAAATATACCTCGCCGGGAGGAAACAGAAGCCAAAAATCAATATATGGCAGGTCGCCGTTTATAATACGCAGAGCATTATTAAGGTATTCCGACATATCACAGGCGAGAGGACGGCGATAATTAAAAATAATAAAACTAATTGCCAACATAAAAATATATATACCCAAAGCAATCCAAAAAGGATTTTGATGATTTATTTTTTCGTTTAGATTATTTATATTATAAGCTGTTTTCATACATCTATTACATCTTAATTATTTTACCGGAAGCCTGAATAGCTGGAATTATTTTCGAGGGTGTACCACTGTAATATACATTGCCCGAACCTTGTATCGTTACGTTTAGCACACCGGAAATATTATATATGTAAATATCGCCTGAGGAACGATTTACTACTGTTGCATTCTTTGCAATTTCGGCTTTAATATCACCCGAGCCGTTTAAGCGAATTGTGGCGTTCTTCGTAGGCATATTAGTCAAATCAATAATACCTGATGAATTATTAATAAGTTCCTGATTTACCGAACTTCCTTTCAAAATAATTTTACCGCTACCGTTCAAAGTGATTTTCGGGCTAATATGGATAGAATCAGATTCGCAATCGGAGTCGCTGTTTATTTCCATAGTTTTCAATCCGTCCGCATAAATATTAATCTTGACATCGGAAGGAGAAAAACAACTGCCTCGTTTCTGTTTCAAATGCAGAATATCGCCATCTTCGACACAAACATCAATAAAATCAATAGTGTTTTTATCGGAAGAAATTTCAATATCCGGCTTGCCTTTTAGTAACTTTACACTTCCTTTTATATCTAATTTAATTCCTGTAAAATCACCGACATTATAGCCTTGTTTAACTATTTCTTTATTACCGTCAATGCAAAACTCCTCGCAAGATGTCAGCATAAGTATCGAAATGGATAATACCAACAGTGTAACAACTCTTAACATTTGTAACTCCGCTTTCAAATTAAACTTATTAAATGTAAATAATCAGATAAAAAAGATACTAATTTTTTATTTTTCTACCAATCTTTATTTTGAAAAATAATATATTATTAGGTTCTCTTCTTGTATTTATGCTCCAATAGAAAGGCATATTTCAGGAAAGTGCCAAATGAGCTAATGGTGCAAGCGAGGAAACCGCGAACACCGTCAATAAAGCCACCTTTAATAATATACATTTTAATAAATGTGATTAGCGGATTAAGTACTACATTTATAATTCCGGCACTTTTCCCATTCTCGTACATTGTTTTCGCTGATAGACGTGCATATTTGATTGCTACTGAAATATGATGCTGTATATTCTTATAGGAATAATGGTAGAGCTTGCCGTTAATTTTAGCAACTCTTCCGCTAACCGCAAGCCCTTCGTGTACTTCGCCGCCCTGCCATTCCGGCTTCAAAGAGCGATGCACAAGCCGCAATTGGCGGTCGGGTTGCCAAGTAAATCGCATCAATTTGTTCAGATAAATTGATTGTCTATTAATGGAATATGCAATTTTATTATTCTGTAAAATAACATTTGCGATTTCGTTTTGGAGTTCATCGGAAACCACTTCATCGCAATCAAGGCATAAAATCCACTCTTGCGAACATTTATCAAGAGCAGAATTCTTTTGTCGAACAAATCCTTTCCAGTCCTCCTCGAAAAATTTAGCACCGTATTCGAGAGCAATTTGCTTTGTACCGTCTGTTGAATGTGAATCAACAATGATAATTTCCGAAGCAAGAGCGGCTATGGCGTCCAGAGTTCGGGCAAGCATAGCTTCTTCGTTATATGAAATAATCGAAACGGATAATGCTAACTTATCGTTACTGTTTTGCAATTTTCTCTTTTCTTTTATGCTTTTTATTGCGTTTCTTGTCATAATATTCCTGAATCTTTTCGCCTACAGCACCTCCGAAATAAGTTTCTAGGAAACCTACCATTAATCCGACAATAATGGCAATGCTACCTATCGGCTCTTCTGTTTGCAAAGTCATACGATAGACATTAAGCAGAATAGTAAGCGTAAGGAAACCGGCAACTCCGGCTTCGATTACTGTATAGCCGGGCGATTTCCAACCGATGATTATACCTGTGATGAATAATGCAAGCACGAAAGGAATAAGAAAACTCTCGGGGTCGGGACCAAGCAGTAAATCCAACAAAAGAACAATAATAATGCTTGATATAATACCCATCAAAGTACCTGCAATCATCCAAGACCAATCAAATGAAGTAGCAAGAAGTTGGTCGGACTTCAGCGAAGTATTTTCAAATTTTTCACCCAGCCAAGCGCCTGCAAAAGTAAAGATTACGGCATTCATATATATTAACAACCAGTCGGAATCCCAAATTCCGTAGAAACCGTCAATCTCGAAGTAAGGGAGCATAAAAAACAAAATAGCCGCCAAAATAATTGAACCGAAGCCCGGCTCCAAGAAAGTAACTCCGTTGGAAAAATAGCCTACAAAAAAACCGGTTACAATAAACGCCGCCCATAATGCCGTTACGGGAAATAATGCGGTCGCAAATTCCGTCCGCACAAACAGCATAAAAACAGATGTGATAACCAAACCGACAAAGATTGTTATTAAAAATGCTTTTATATTAAATTGTTTCAATTTTTATACCTGAATAAATAATAATAAAAATTTAATATCCTATTTTAATCGGATTGTTCCTCGGGCGAACCCATCACCCTTCCAATTGGTGCCAACGCCGGAAAACTCTCGAAAATCACTTTTGTAATAACCAGCAGAGGTACGGCAAGGAACATACCGGATACCCCCCAAATATAACCCCAGAACAATAATCCGAATATTACGGTTACCGTATTCAAACTAAGCTTATCGCCCATCACTTTCGGTTCAATTAAACTGCCTATAATAAAATTACCCATAAGCAATGCAATAATCATAAATAGCAATGTGTTGAATGAATCGAATTGAATGAGTCCCATTAGCGAAACAAAAATGATGGAAAACAATGAGCCGAAATTCGGTATAAAATTCAAGAAGAAATTTAAAATTCCCCAGAACAGTGCAAACCTTATGCCGAACCCATACAATATTGATGTAAATATTACTGTCGAAACAAGATTAAGCATTGATTTGAATTTTATATAAAAGACCAATTGCCTCTGTATATTCTCGAAATTCTTCACAATTTTATTATTAACCTTTTTCCCTGATACGTAGTTCAAATATTTTTTGTAATCATACATACCCGAGAGTAGCAGAATATAATAAATCAGGAAAATAATAAATGAGCCTGAAAAATTCCCGATTCTACCGACAATGGTACTGAAAATATTTGTCAAATTAGCGAAATTCATATATTCGCCAAGGGCTTTTAGCATTTCATCGACATTTGTTCTGCCTTGTGTAAACCCGTCCAGCCATATTATAATTTGCTCGAACTTGATGTTCAATTGTGAAATAAAATATTCCTTATCCTTTGCCATCTCGCTGATAGTTAGCACGACACTTGTGATAAGGAAATTGAAAATCACCAAAGAGAGAATAAGAATTATCGGAATTGTCAGGAACTTCGGTATTCTCCATTTGATTAATAGTAACTGCAATGGATGAAAAAGCAAGGCAAACAGTAGCGCCATTGCCAATGGTATCAATAATGCGGACAGCAATGACATCAGATAGACTAATAGCACTATCAGGAAGACAGTCAGTATATTCTTTATTGATGTTGTGTTATCCATTTTGCTTTATTTATTAAAATGATGAAATAATAGTCGGCAACTCTGCAAACATAGCATCTATTTTTGTTTCGTCTCTGCCGCCGGCAGTAGCCAGATGAGGCTTGCCGCCGCCACCGCCGCCAATGATTTTTGCCGCTTGCCCTACGATTTTGCCCGCCGGCATTTTCTTCATTATGTCATCTGTAACTACGCAGACAAGTTGCACCTTATCATTAATTAGCGATGCAAGAAGTCCGACACCCGATTGTTTGAGTGCATTTCTCAAATTTTCACCGGCAGTTCTCAGCTGCTCAATATTCTGGGCTTCAATCTTTTTAGTAGCAATTTTTATTCCATTTATTTCATTTGCAGTATTAATAATATCATCAATCTGCGAGCCTATCTGCTTGTTCTTTTCCGTATCCAATTCTTTTTCGAGTGAACGAATCTTATCGTTCAGAGTAGAAATATTTTCTTCTTTTTGGTTAATAATTTCTTGCTGTCCGTAAATATACTGTATTACGCCTTCGCCTGTAACGGCTTCAATCCTACGAACACCGGCGGCAATTGACGATTCGGAAGTGATTTTAAACAGTCCGATTTCAGATGTATTTTTGATATGTGTACCACCGCAAAACTCGCTGGAATAGTCGTTCCCCATAGTAACAACGCGAACAATATCGCCATATTTATCACCAAAGAACATCTTTGTTTTCGAGTTTTGCTTTGCTTCGTCAATTGACATTACTTTTGTTTCGACATCAATTGCTTCGAGTATTTTCTTATTAACAATTGTCTCGATTTCTTTCAGCTGTTCATCGCTCACTTTTTCAAAATGATTGAAATCAAATCGCAAATAATCCGGCGCTACAAGTGAACCGGATTGCTTGATATGCGAACCGAGAACCCGAGACAGTGCTTCGTGCAATAGATGTGTCGCCGAATGGTTGCGCATTATATTATGTCTTCTGTTGCCGTCAACTTTGAGCAGTGCAGTTGCACCCGGAAGGTTCTCCACATTACGAGAACAATAATGAATGACGGCATCTCCCGATTTTCTTGTGTCGCTTACTTGGTATGTTTCACCGCCAAGAATAATTTCGCCCGTATCGGCAAGCTGACCGCCACTCTCTACATAGAATGGAGTTTTGTCCGTTACAACTTGATTTTTATTAACATAAAGAACCTTTGCTTCAGTCTGCAATTCATCATATCCCGTAAATTCTGTTTTCCCGTCAATGACGGGAGTTTCAACGTCCTGATGATGAACTTTTCGGGAAGCACGGGAACGCTCTTTCTGTTTTTGCATTTCCTTTTCAAATCCTGCATAATCAACTGTCAATACTCTTTCGCGAGCAATCAACTGTGTCAAATCAATAGGGAAGCCGAAAGTATCGTAGAGGAGAAAAGCGTCTTTGCCGGATATGGCTTTTGCATTATTAGCAACAATTTCGTCAAATTTGAGTAAGCCTCGCTCAAGTGTATTAAGAAAACTTTCTTCCTCCGCCTTAATCACACGTTCAATAACATCTTTGTTCTTTTCCAATTCTGCAAAAGTATCCCCGAGAACGGAAATCAATGTCGGTAATAATTTATATATCATCGGTTCACTAAAACCGAGATTGCGAGCAAAACGGCTGGCACGGCGTAAAATTCTACGTAACACATAGCCGCGTCCCTCATTACTCGGAATAGCGCCGTCTGCAATAGCAAACGATAATGTACGCAAATGGTCGGCAATGACACGCATAGCCGTGCCATCGGGATTGTCCAATTCGGAATGATAATCTTTGCCGGAGAGTTCTGCAATTTTCGTTATAATCGGCTGAAAAACATCTGTATCGTAATTGGAATCTTTCCCTTGCAAAACAGCAACGATGCGCTCAAAACCCATTCCCGTATCCACGTGCTTGGAGCTTAAATCCTCCAAAGAGCCGTCCTGTTTTCTATTATACTGGATAAATACAAGATTCCAAATTTCAATTACATCGGGAGAGCCGGCATTGACCAAGTTTGCACCGGAATAGTCCGGCGTATTATCATAATGGATTTCGGAGCAAGGACCGCAGGGACCCGTTTCACCCATTTCCCAAAAATTATCTTTTTCGTCAAAACGCTGAATGCGGGATTCGGGAAGATATTTTTTCCAAATCTCATAAGCATCGTCATCATCGCGGAAAACAGTAGCATACAATCGTTTTTTATCTAATTTCCAAACCTTAGTAAGCAATTGCCAAGCCCATTCAATTGCTTCTTCCTTGTAGTAGTCGCCAAAGCTCCAATTGCCCAGCATCTCGAAAAATGTATGATGATAAGTATCAACACCTACTTCTTCCAAATCATTATGCTTGCCGCTTACGCGAATACATTTCTGTGTATCGGCGGCTCTATTATAGTCTCGGGTGCCAACACCGAGGAAAACATCTTTGAACTGATTCATTCCGGCGTTAGTAAAAAGCAGGGTCGGGTCGCCATAGGGAACAACCGGAGCGCTTTCTACAATTCTATGTTGTTTGTCTTTAAAAAAGTCGAGAAAGGATTTTCTTATTTCCTTTGATGTCATTATTTTCCTTGACTGATGTTCAAAAATACAAAGTTAAATAATAAACACGACTTTATAAATTGTGTAGTGCTTAAAATTTCGTCCGCAAATTAAAATATTATCCAAATACGTAAAAACGGAAAAGAAAGATAAATAATAATATTACCCGTCAAATTTTGATAATTTTGCTAAATATATTAAATTTGTAAGCTTTATTGGAGCAGATGTTCGAAAATGATAAAAGTATTCATACAGGGATTAGATGACGGAACGCATACAATTGCACTATCCGTAGATGTCAATTCAATTCCTTCTCTTTCGTCTGAGTTCTTTGGAGATGTCATACTCAACGGCTCATTCAGAAAGAACGGACAGCACTATGTGTTCGACTGCAAGGCGGAATGCCCTGTCAGGCTTGTTTGCGATGTGTCGCTTGAGGAGTATGAGGATACCGTTGGTTTTGATTTTCGCTCGTCATTTGTGCGTGATACAGGATTGTTTTTCGAGCAGAAGGAACGAGAATTAAGAGATAATGAAGAAATTGCTTTTCACGAAGACGAAAAGTATATTGATTTGACGGCTTTCATTCGTGAAGAACTTTTGCTACATTTGCCGATGAAAAGAGTTGCACCTAAATACAGAGATAAAAGTTTTGAGGATATTTTCCCGGAATTTTCAAATAAAAAAAAGAAAGTGCAGTCTCAAAAAGCAATTGATGACCGTTGGTCGCAATTAAAAAATTTGAAATTGAATTAAGTGAAATAGAATTTATTTAACAACAAGGTGATAAAATGCCAAATCCGAATAGGAAACATTCTAAATCGAGAAGAGATAAGAGAAGAACTCACTACAAAGCAGTTGCTCCTACGGTCAGTACTTGCCCGCAATGCGGTGCGTACAAGCAGGCACATAAGGCTTGCCCCGAGTGTGGCTATTACAACGGACGTAAAGTAATTTCATAAGCGAAATTATTTGCTTGACCGGAACAGATGAGTTTGCAAAAACCAAAATATAAAATTGCCATAGATGCTATGGGCGGTGATTTTGCACCTTTGAATGAAATCGAAGGTGCAATTCAAGCTTTTAAGCATTGTCCTAAAAATGTCAATCTTGAAATTTTATTGGTAGGCAAAGAGGACGTCATTAAGTCGCATTTGAATACACTCGGTAATCCCGAGTTCTCGTATTCAATCGTCCATGCTGACGAAGTGGTAACAATGAAAGATGAGCCGACAGCCGTTCTGAAAAACAAGAAAAATTCTTCGCTCTATATGGGCGTGGAGTTAGTGAAGCAGGGCAAAGCCGATGCCTTTGTCTCGGCGGGTAATACCGGAGCTGTGCTTTCTACAAGCACAATACTGCTCGGAAGAATTCAGGGTGTATCGCGTCCTACAATCGGCTCGTATTTTCCGGGTGTCAATAAATCCGTGCTTGTACTTGATGTCGGTGCTAACGTAGAATGCAAACCGCGTTTTATCTATGATTTTGCCGTAATGGGCAGTATTTATATTGAAAAAATTCTGGGCATATCAAACCCCAAAGTGGGATTATTAAGCATTGGCGAGGAAGACTCCAAAGGAAACGAATTGGTGCTTCAGGCTCACAAACTACTGAAAGAAAGCAATTTGAATTTTGTCGGAAATATCGAAGGACGCGATGTTTTGACCGGCGATTGCGATGTTATTGTTTGTGATGGATTCACCGGCAATATAATTTTGAAATTTGCCGAAAGTGTGATGACATTGATGAAAAGCAAGTTCAAGGGTTTTGCTGATAAAAGTCTGAAAAACAAATTGATGATGGGAATGTTTATGCCTGTCTTGAAAAAAGTTTTTACAGATTTGGATTATCAGAATTACGGCGGAGTTCCGTTGCTTGGTACTAATGGTGTTATTATCATCGGTCACGGAAAATCATCGCCTTTGGCAATACGGAATATGATTCTAAAAGCGGTCGAGCAGATTGAAAAAGAAGTTAATAAGGAAATAGAGAAAGCATTAAAATAATTTTAGTTTATAATGAATAATAATAATAAAATGCCCGCAACAATTACATCAATAGCGCACTTTGTGCCGGATACGATATACGATAATAAGTACTTTGAGAGTTATTTGGATACTTCGGACGATTGGATTATGTCAAGGACAGGTATTCGGGAACGCCATATAATGAAAGAAGGGGCAACCTCGGATATGATTGTTCCGGCGGCAAAAGAAGCTATGGCAAAAAAAGGCTATGGTGTTGATGATATTGATTGCGTTATTGTAGCAACAGTAACCCCCGACCATATGTTCCCCAGTACTGCCGCAGTTGTGCAGAATAAATTGGGGCTGACTAACGCTTGGGGATATGATATTTCGGCGGCTTGCTCGGGATTTATTTTCTCATTGCTTACTGCGGCAAAGCTCGTTGAATCAGGCGCTGCCAAACGTGTATTACTCTGCGGTGCAGACAAGATGAGTTCTATCGTAGATTATGAAGATAGGGCGACCTGCGTTCTCTTTGGTGATGCGGCAAGTGTTTGTATTATAGAACAATCCGATGAACCGGGTTTGGGTATTATGGATTCAATCACCAGAATAGACGGTGCAGGCGGTAAGTATTTAAAGCAAATTGCAGGCGGTAGTTTCAAACCTGCATCTCATCAAACCGTAGATGCAAAAGAGCATTTTATTTTTCAGGACGGACAGGCTGTATTCAAAGCCGCAGTCAAAGGTATGGCGGATATCTCCGTTGAAATTATGGAGCGAAACAACTTGACATCGGACAACATTCGTTGGTTAGTGCCTCATCAGGCTAATTTGCGTATTATTTCCGCAACTGCCGATAGAATGGGATTATCACCTGAAAAAGTTATGATTAATATTGACAGATACGGCAATACGACTTCTGCTACTATACCTATGTGCCTTTCGGAATGGTACGAAAACGGACAAATCGAAAAGGGAGATAATTTGATTTTGTCCACTTTTGGCGCAGGTTTCACTTGGGGAACTATCTATCTGAAATGGAGTTTGGACAAACAAAGCAATAGCAAATAATTATGAAAACAGCATTATTATTTTCGGGACAGGGTTCGCAATATGTCGGTATGCTTGCCGATATATATGGAAAAGAATCGCAAGCAAAAGAACTTATCGATAGAGCAAACACTATACTTGCTTATAAGTTGAGCGATATTTGCTTTGCCGGTCCTGCTGAAAAATTAAAAGAAACAAGATTTACTCAGCCGGCGCTATTTCTTCATAGTGCGGTGGCTTTTTCATTATTGAAAAACAAACTCGAATATGATGCTGTGGCGGGTCATTCGGTTGGTGAATATGCGGCTCTCTTTGCCGCCGGGGTTCTTTCTTTCGATGATGCGATTAAACTTGTTTCTATTAGGGGCGAGTTGATGTTCAAAGCCGGTGAGCAGGAGCCGGGGACTATGTTTGCAGTAATTAATTTAGATGATGCTCGGGTCGAGGCGGTATGCAAAGAACTAAGTGAAAACGGCAATGGAAATGTCGTTGTACCTGCAAACTATAATTGTCCGGGACAGATTGTAGTATCCGGTTCGGCAGACTATTTACGCGAAAATGCAAAAATGTTCAAAGAGGCAGGGGCAAGGATTGTTAAGGAATTGCAGGTAAGCGGTGCTTTCCATTCGCCACTGCTCAAATCTGCAAAGGAAGATTTGGCAAATGCAATTAGTGAAATTGAATTTGCAGATGCAAAAGTTCCGGTCTATCCTAATGTTTATGCCACTCCTGTTACAAGTGGCAAGGAATTGAAGCAATCGCTGATTGAGCAATTAATGCTTCCGGTCAAATGGACACAGACGCTTAAAAATATGAATGCTCAAGGCATTTCGAGATATATTGAGTTAGGACCTAGCAGCGTTTTGCAGGGTTTGGTAAAGCGAACTTTGAGCGATGTAACAATCGAAGGATATGATAAAGCGGAAGATATTGAGAAAATTTTGTATAAAAATTAAATTTTTTTAATATATTTGTTTTTTAAACAATTACACTTAAATAAATGATGACTAAAACACTCGAAGGAAAGACCGCAGTTGTTACCGGCGGTTGCCGTGGAATCGGCAAAGCAATCGTAGAAAGATTTCTACGAGACGGTGCAACAGTGTTTGCCCTTGACTATAATATTCCTCAGGCAGATGAAGTATTTATCGAAGATGAGAACTTAGCGAAATTTGTCGAAACTATACAAGTTGATGTTACAGACGAGGAATCAGTCAATAAAGCATTTGCACAGGTAATTGAAAAAACCGGCAGAGTGGATATACTTGTTAATAATGCAGGTATTACACGCGATACATTGCTTATGCGTATGAGCGCCGCAAACTGGGACGCAGTAATAAATACTAATCTAAAAGGTGCGTTCCTATGCGTCAAAGCGGTTACAAGGCAGATGATGTCCCAACGTTCCGGCAGAATTATAAATATGGGTTCTGTTGTCGGCGTAATGGGCAATGCCGGACAGGCAAACTATTCGGCATCAAAGGCAGGATTAATTGGCTTTACAAAATCAATAGCCAAGGAATTCGGTTCGCGGAATATCCTTGTCAATCTTATAGCTCCGGGTTATGTGATTACGCCAATGACGGAACAGCTGACCGAAGAGCAGAAGAAATCATTTCTTGAAATAATTCCGCTAAAACGCGGAGCATTAGCCGAGGATATTGCGAATACGGTTGCATTTTTTTCAGGACCCGATTCCTCATATATCACAGGACAAGTGCTACACGTGGACGGCGGCATGGTTATGTAATTTAGTAATTTAAATTTTTTTATATTTGTTTCACAATAATTTATGGTGTAAATATGGCAGACATTCAACAAAAAATCACAGAAATTATCGTCAAAAAACTTGGCGTTGAAGATTCGCAAGTAACAAACGATGCAAATTTCACAAAAGATTTGGGAGCAGACTCCCTCGATACAGTTGAACTCATTATGGAATTGGAAAAAGAGTTTGACCTTCAAATCGAAGACAGTGATGCAGAAAAAATGCAGACGGTCGGCGATGTAGTTAAATATTTGAGTGAAAAAGGCGTTGCCTAATTCATCTCCGATTTAAGGGCTGTGCGGCGTTAATTTATATCGCCTTCAGCCCTTAACTATTTATATTTAGTATTAATAAGAAACATAAAGTACATTATGGCGAAATACGACTATCCTAAAATTGTAGTAACGGGCATTGGTGCGGTAACTGCTGTTGGCAATAATATAAACGAATTTTGGCAAGGATTGATGGACGGGAAAAGCGGTGGCGCTCCTATTCAAAGATTTGACACAACTCATTTCAAGACTAAGTTCGCCTGCGAAGTAAAGAACTTTGACTTGGAGGCATTCCTTACCAGAAAAGAAATACAGAGAACCGACCCTTTCACTCAATTGGCGCTATCGGCTACGGCTATGGCAATTGAAGATGCGGAAATTAATTTTGAGAAAGTTAATAAAAAAAGAGTTGGTGTTATTATTTCCTCCGGTATTGGCGGAATGTGGACACTTCACCATCAGCACGATGTTTTATTTGAAAGAGACGGCAAGCCTGATAGAATTAGCCCCTTCTTTATCCCAATGCTTATTTCCGATATTGCTTCGGGATATGTAGCAATCAAATACGGACTGAAAGGACCTAATTATTCTACTGTTTCCGCTTGTGCCACATCGTCCCACTCTCTTGCAGATGCTTTAATGCTATTGCAGAGGGGCAGTGCCGATATGATGGTTGTCGGAGGTGCCGAATCGGTTATATGTCCTATGGGTGTCGGTGGCTTCAATGCTATGCGTGCATTATCCACAAGGAACGATAGTCCCGAGACAGCAAGCAGACCATTCGATAAGGATAGAGACGGTTTCGTTATGGGCGAAGGTGCCGGTATATTGGTTCTTGAAACTTTGGAACATGCCACAAATCGCGGCGCAAAAATATATGCGGAGTTCGCCGGCTTCGGTCTATCCGATGACGGCTATCATATTACCCAGCCGGCTCCCGGTGGCGAAGGTGCTGTCGCATCTATGTCGGTCGCTCTCGAAGATGCCGATTTGACAATTAATGATATTGATTATATCAATGCACACGGGACATCTACTCCGTTCAATGATAAAAATGAAACCGCCGCAATCAAAAGTGTATTCGGCGAACGTGCTTATGATATTGCAATAAGTTCGACTAAATCAAGTACAGGGCATTTGCTTGGTGCCGCCGGTGCGGTGGAAGCTATCGTTTCGGTGCTTTCTATTAAGAATGGCATAGTGCCGCCTACGATTAATTATTCTACACCCGACCCCGAATGTGATTTGAACTATACTCCGAACAAACCGATTAAGAAAGATGTAAAAGTTGCATTAAGTAACACTTTCGGTTTTGGCGGACACAATGCTTCTCTTATCTTCAAGAAATTTGAGGAATAAACAAGAGGAAGACATAGACGAAAATATTTAAAAAAGAGGACAAGCCCAACGCTTGCCCTCTTTTTTTATAATAAAATCCTAATGCTATTTACTTTGATAATAATCGTCAAAAAGGAATGTACCTTTCTCCTGTGCCGGTTTATCTTTTTCCACTTGGATTCTGTGCGTATCAGCCCAAGGGTCGTGTCTTGTTCCTGTAACCTGCCAAGAAACTTTCATTCCGGGTTTGCCACCAGCAATTTTAAATTTATTATTATCAATCTCTTCTGAAATATAGACCTGCGCCCAAGCACCAATGCAAGTAAGTTGATAGCGGAAATCTTTATTCAATGCTTCGAACCAGTCGGGAAGTTGAACTGTTGCCTCACCTTTACTATTGAGTATGGCGATACCGTCATACAGGTTCTTCATATCGGGGGATTCTACAAAAGAATGAGACAGGAACTTATTAGCCGGGTCAAGTGGGTGGTCTATCACAAACGAGCCACTCATTTTTTTCAGTTCACCGTTTACAGTAACATGCCCGCTAAAAATAGCGGCAACACCATCTATTCCTTCTTTTTTTACATACAGAGCCGGTTGTAAAGGTCCCGATGTGGAATGTAGTTCCAAAGCACGCCCACCGCCGGTATGGTCAATGAATACAACAGGCTTTGACTTTGTAGTCGGAGTGGATAGAGTAAATGCAGCAACCGTATTCCCTGATGTATTTGTTGCAGTTAAAGCTTGCGATTTAGATGAAGCAAGAATTTTAACCGTTGGCGTTTCACTGCTGTCATTGCTCTCGAAAAATGCGGCGGAAGCTTTGTTCAGTGCTTTTGAATACAAAACAGCACCTGTACCGTTTGACATCAGCGAAAGTGCATGGTTCTCATTTTTTTTCTTATTAACAATAATTTCCATAGCGTTTCCGCCACCCTTTGTTAATACTGATAATCCCGTAGAATTGTTGTTAGCATCTAATATACTGAAAGTTGCGGCGGGACCTTTTGCATAAGTCGATACAATCATTGCGGATTTATTGTTGTTCTTGTTGTAGCTGTAAATTTCGGCACTTGTACCTAATCCATAAGTGCGGGTAATAAGCGAACTTTCGATATTGTTTTTTTGTAGAATCCTAAATTCTGCACCACCGCCTTTGCCTCTTGCATCAATTTTAAGAGCCGGCTTATTGTCATAAGTGCTTAATGATTGCAATAGAATACCATAGCCCATAGATTGATTTGCCAATTGAATTACCGGCATAGTATCGGCATCATTTGTATTAGTGATGTACATTGCACTACCGCGTCCATGATTATATATCTGAAACGTGGGTGTGCGGGTAGCACGGTTTTTCGTTGTAAAATATCCTGCTATCGAACGGAATCCATCAGCAGAGACTTTTAAAGCACTGCCGCGTCCGCTATCTGAAATAAATACGGCAGGAGCGGATTTTTCACCTGAATTGAAAATTTCCAAAGCACGTCCTCTATGCTTTGTAATAGTAATTGCGGGACCTCTTTCCTTCATAGTCAGATTTATTCCGGTGTTGCTGTGTATCGTATCATTATAAGGGAACTCCAATTTCTTCGTAGTGAAAGAATAAGGCGAAACGCTTAATTTTATGCGTGGTATAAACTCTCGTTCGCTTCGAAGCTTAATTCCGAGAAAGTAAGTTTTATCAAAATTCAAACCATCATCTGCAAACTTCTTTTCTTTGCCAAGATAAACATTTATAAATCCGTCAATGATTTTGACGTTTTGTGTCTCTGTCCAAATAGCTTGAGTGGCATTGGCTGTTTCATACAGAGAGAATGTAACGCTGTAGGTATCATTTTTAATGGGTCTGCCTTCATTGCCAAAAAGTTTGCCTTGATAGTTTATTGTTCCTTCTATCTGAGCGAATGCCGATATACTCAAAATAAACAGGAACAGCAAAATCAAGTAAGCATCGTGTAATTTTTTATTCATACCATAATCCCGAATAAGTAAATATAATTATTAATCTATTTTCTCGAAGTCATTCAAGATAATACATTTATTGATATAATGCAAGAAAAAATCAATAATCATCTAAAATATATTGTTTGCATTAATTCGTTGAGATAGTGCGAGCAACACGCTCCAGGTATGTCTCACTTTATTGGTGCATTGGACAATATACAAATGAAAAGAGGCTGTCTATCGTTGGCAGCCTCTTTAATTGTTGCTAATTGTATTTGTCAATATTTGAACTGACAGACTGCTCCATTACTCAAATATTTCCGTATGTCCGAACGGAAAAACCATTGCTTTCTTGCCGATTGCTTCAACTTTTTTGCGGAACTCATCGGGGTTGGCGGGAATAACGGGAAATGTGTTATAATGTATTGGTACTGCTAATTTCGGGTTTACAAATTCTACCGACTTGACCGCATCATCAATACCCATTGTAAAATTATCACCGATAGGCGCCATATATAAATCAATTTTATCCATTTCGCCTATTAGTTTCATATCAAGGAAAATGCCCGTATCGCCGGCGTGATACACTTTTTTGTTGCCCATCGTAATAACTACACCGGCAGGTTCGCCAAGATACTCATTATTTGCACCGGAGGAACCGTGATGAGCAATTGTGAATTTCACCCGTCCGAATGGGAAATTGAACCCACCGCCAATGTGCATATTATGCGCTTTTGCTCCTTGCGAAGCCACATAGTTTGCAAGCTCATTTGTTGCTATAATCGTGGCATCGCAACGCTTGGCAATTTCGAGACTATCACCGAGGTGGTCGCCGTGTCCATGAGTTAGGACAATATAATCAACATCAATTTGCTCAGCTGTTACAGGTGCTTGCGAATTACCCGTAATGAACGGGTCAATGATTAGCTTATGTGTTCCGTCATCAAGTCCGAAACAAGAGTGTCCGTAATAAGTTACTTTTAACATTTTAATCTCCCGAATTGTGATTAAGTATGATTATTGTTTATTTTGCCATTTGTGTAATTGAAATTTATATATTTTTTGATAAATATTCAAGAAAGATTGTTGATAAAAAGAATAATTATATTGGTTGCAATATTTTCTATTGTTGTTTCATTTGCCTTTTCGTCAGAAGCCGAGCGGCAGGGAAGCCATTCCTTGCTGTTTCAGATAAGTGAGAAAAGTTTCCTTCCGCATAGTTTTATGGGTGGTATTGGTTTTCAGTTTTATATTAATGAAAAAGTAGCAATGCGCATACCAATAGGTTTTGGGACGTATAGAGAAATTTGGACAAAACCGGAAAACGCCGAAAAGGACAAGATACAATCTGCATCTAATCTGCAATTTACACCGGGACTGCGCTATGATTTTGGCAAAGGGAATAAAGTAATTGTTTACACAGGGACGCAATTACTTTTTGCTTTTACAGATTCGACAATGACGGGAAGAGATTATAAATCGAATGAGAAAAATACATTTTTATATACTTGGGGCATTGGCTTAATGCTCGGGGCGGAATGGTTCCCCTATCGCAGTCTTGGTCTCAGTTTAGAGTATTCTCCTTTTCTGACATTTTCCGCAGGCGAAACGACATATAAATCAGGTGGGTTTGAGCAGACGGATATACTTCCCGAACAAATGAATTTCAATACAAATTTTGCATCGGTTTTATTTGTTGTATCATTTTATTTTGACTGAACAATGAAAGACTTATTTTAGTGTTTATATTTATTTAATTACAGAAAATATGAAATAATACAAACAATAAAAATCATTATGATTTTGGAGAGCTGAGATAAATGAAAAAGAAAAAACTAACTATTAAAGATTTAATTAAATCTGCAAAAGAATTTTGCCAACAGGAGACTCAATATGCTAATAAAGAATTATACGGTGTTACTGACGGAAAAGCAGTAGGGACATATATTGAGCATAAGTTTAAAGATTATCTTAACAATAGGTTTATTGTTTCCGGTGGTAATTCTGCACATGGAATTGATTTACCGTCTCAGGATATTAATACAGATATTAAAGTAACGTCAATTAAACAACCACAATCATCAAGTCCTTTTGCAAATGCTAAACAAAAAATCTATGGTCTTGGATACAATCTTCTTGTTTTTGTTTATGAAAAGAATGATAATCAAAAGGATAAAACTACTGTATTAGATTTTAGAAGTTGTTCGTTCATCAATAAGGAAAGAACAGCTGATTATACAACTACATATAGATTGATTGAAATGCTAAATGACGGTGCAAGCGAAGAGGATATCATTGCATATCTTAATGACAGGAATATCCCCGCAGATGATATTACATTAAGCCAAATTGCAAAAGATTTAATTCACAATAAGCCGAAATTAGGATATTTGACAATTTCCAATGCTTTGCAATGGCGATTGCAATATGGACGAGTTGTTTCTCTATCAGACAATATAGAAGGAATCATTAAAATAATTGATAAGATAAATGAATAAATATGAAAGTATTTGAAACATATATTGATAACTCTTTATTTGATTTATTAGAACAGTCGCGGGAACTGCCTCTTGAAAAGATAAATTTAAAGTTTAAATCAATCTGTGGGATAAATGCTTTTTTTGAAACTCAATTTGAATTCAGAAATTTTCTGGAGATTATCAAAAACGACAAGAGTATAAAAGATAATTCCAATCGAATTGAATATGGTGATTTTCAAACAAATTTGGATTTGAGTAATGAAATATGCCTGCTCTTAAAAAAACAAAATATTACCCCCGAAGTAATTATTGAACCGACCTGTGGAACAGGTAGTTTTATCATTTCTTGTCTAAATACATTTAAGGATATTAAATATATCTTTGCAGGTGAAATATATAAGCCCTATGTATGGGCAACAAAATTTGCTATATTGAATTTTTATTTAGTAAATCAGGTTGCTAATAAACCGGAAATAACAATTGAGCATTATAATATTTTTAATTATCAATTTAATGATTTATCTAAAAAATTTAAAAATCGGAAAATACTTATAATAGGTAATCCACCTTGGGTAACGAATTCAAAATTATCGGTTCTCGACTCGGGGAATTTACCAAAGAAATCCAATTTTAAAAATCACACCGGTCTTGACGCTATTACCGGAAAAGGAAATTTTGATATTGGTGAATTTATTTCGCTAAAACTCATTAACGAATTTTCCAAATTATCCGGTTATTTTGCTTTTCTTGTAAAAAATTCGGTCGTAAAAAACATTCTTTTAGAACAAAAAAGAGTCAACTATTCCATTGCAAATATTCGCCAATACGATATTGATGCGAAAAAAGAATTTAATGTATCTGTAAATGCTTCTTTGTTTACTTGTTCTTTGAATCAACAAGCTGAATATGATATTAATGAATATGATTTTTATTCCAGGAAGTTCATAAGAAAATATGGCTGGCTAAATGATAAATTTGTATCTGATATTGAGCTTTATTTAAAATCAAAGAATATTGAAGGAGCATTCCCGTTTATTTGGAGGCAGGGCGTTAAGCATGATGCTTCCAAAATTATGGAGTTAGAAAAAATTAACGGTTGTTACATTAATAATAATAAAGAAACTGTTGAAATTGAGTCAGACCTTGTTTTTCCACTTTTAAAAAGTTCCGACTTAAAGGATAGTATTGTTGAAGTGTCGCGTAAATTTATAATTATTACGCAAGAAAAAATCGGACAAGATACTAGCTACATCAGCACGGAATTTCCAAATACTTATAGATATTTGCAAAAAAACATTAAATATTTTGACAAAAGAGAATCATCAATTTATCGCGGCAAACCGCCTTTTTCTATCTTTGGCATTGGCGATTATTCCTTTAAGCCGTATAAAGTAGCAATATCGGGTATGTATAAAAAAACTTTATTTACCATTGTCAAACCAAGTGCTAATAAACCTATTTTACTTGATGATACTTGTTATTTTATTGGTTTTGATAACTTTATTGAAGCCGCAATCACAGCGTATTTATTGAATACAAGTATTGTGCAAAGTTTTATTAAATCTATCGCTTTCCGAGATGCCAAAAGAATGATTACGAAAGAATTATTAATGAGAATAAATTTGAATGAGGTGGTAAAGAATACTGATTATGATGAATTAGAAAAGAAAATAAAAGACATTAGTATCGACGATTGGAAGAACTATAAAACTAAGTTGCTTTCAATAGATTTCAACAATAATAGACAATTGAATGTTTTTGAAAATAGCACTCAATAAAATCCAAGTGTTTAACTTAGTATTTTTAACAATTAACGTCTAGTAAATCCTCATAGAATTAATTGAAATTATCGTACTGAACAATGAAAGACTTATTGAAAATAAATAAAAAAATTGTACTGGCGTCCAAATCGCCACGCCGCAAAAAACTGCTCGAACAAATCGGATTGTCATTTTGTATTATTACATCGGATATTGACGAAAAAGAACTTGCTACTAATATTGAACCAAGAGAATATGCGCAACAACTCGCAAGAAAGAAAGCCATTGATGTTGCAGGTAAAATTGATGATGAGGCTATTGTAATTGGTGCCGATACTATTGTTGTGCTTGGCGGTAAGATACTGAATAAACCGGAAGACCCCGAAGATGCACAAAGAATGCTCGGCATTCTAAGCAATAATACGCATACGGTTTATACGGGTGTTGCTATTGTTGAGAGCAAGTCGGGATATATTCTCAGCGACGTAAAATCTACAAATGTAACATTCCGCCGGCTGAGCGAAGATGAAATATCGGCTTATGTTGCTACGGGTGCGCCGCTTGACAAGGCGGGTGCTTATGGCATACAGGACGATTTCGGTGCTGTATTTATCTCGCATATCGAAGGTTGCTACTACAACATTGTAGGTCTGCCGCTCGAAATGCTATATGGCATGCTATCCGAATTTTCAGGATAAACCATTTGTACTAATAATTATATCCGGCGGCAGGTGTATTGAAATGATTAGTTTTCGATTGAGCTACTTTCTCAACTATTATTTTTCATAATCCATTAATACATTATTAAACTTGTCATTTGTAATATAGTTTTTCCAATCCTCATCCTTTCTAACAAAATCAGCAGTAATCTCGCCTTTTTCTAGACTTTCAGACAAATAATGTAAGGCATTTTTTATGTCTCCCTTAAGTGCATACATACAGGAAATGTTATAAGAATGACCGCCAAATTCAATCGCCTTTTGGAATTTTACAAAGGCTTGATTATACAATTCTTCTGCGTCTTTTCCTTCTTTTGTTTTTGCCAAAT